>JAEWZS010000073.1 GCA_023458355.1 Bacillota bacterium | reverse complement strand
CGAACGGTGTTACTACTTCGATGCGGCTCTTTGACAGCAATTCAAAAGCGCCCCGAAACCGGGCTTCTGGCGGGGCTTTTCGAATTGCCGAATGTTATAGGAAAACTTGATGCACAATCCTCGCTCGATTTGGCAATATCGTGGGGTGTGCAACCCGTTTCCATCTTAAATACACGCAAACGCAAGCATGTATTCACACACATCGTATGGCATATGACCTGCCACATAATAGAATGTTTAAGTGCAGATGATCGTTTCCTTTGGGCAAGCGAGGAAGAACTTCGTACAAGCTGCGCTCTGCCTACCGCGTTTAGGGTGTTTTTATAGTGTTAGAGTCCCAAAGCATTCAGGGCGGTGAAAATCCGGTTCGGGTGAATTTATCTCAGACCAGCAGCCATAATGCGGTTTAGGCGTCTTCTCCCCGCATTTATAAAAATTCGCGCGCATTTTTACACCTGGGTTAAGGTTGAATAATGGAAAGAAACGATGTAAAAAGGCAAGCGGTATCTTTGCTTGAATACCCCAGAGTGTGACGCGGTTCCCGACATCCTGACAAAACGGCAAAATATCAAACTGCGAGATATCCGTACCTTCAAGAAATACATTATCCTGCCTGCATGTGCCTAAGCCAAGATACATAGCCCCCGAAGGACTAAACTCAAAATTCAAATAATGTGCATCCATATCCGGCATGGGCATTAAAAAGCATTCGAGGCAGCTGTCATGCCATACGTCGCGGCAAAGGGCTTGCTTCGTAACACGGAGAAAATCCGTATTTTCCCATGCGCGAAGACCAAGGTACAGTGCGTTTTCCCCATAAGTAAGTGAAAATTCAGCCTTCGGCCGGTAATCGCCGCCCCAAGGATATTTTGAGATTTCCCCGGCGCTTTCAAAAGCGTCTTTTCCGGTAGAGTACGGTCTCATTGTGTATTGCAGCATGTATATTTCTCCAATCCTTCGAACTTTCCATAGTATAACGCGCATAACATGCTGCGCATATACAGAAAAAATGTGCGTTTTGGACGCATATTGGTTACATTTTGAAAGATTTGGTTGTAAATAGGTACTATTTCGTATATAGTGAAACTGTTATTGTAACTTTTATGCAGGAAAATGAACTTGGTTAGTAGAGGTGAAGCGCATGAATCTGGGCGTTTTACGCGGTTTACGTTACGCATCAAAATACTTGAAGGAAGATATTATTTCGCGCGGCAACAAAAACGCCTCGCTCCATATTGTACTGCGCGGAGAAGTGGGTCTTTTTTCAGCCTATAAAAAACCCTCGCAGAAGCTTATCGGAAAATACTGCACGGGCGATTTCTTTGGAGAATATGCTCTTTTTTCGGATCAGGGCATGCCGTATTCTGCCGTTGCGTTAACGGACGTTATCACAATTTCCGTAAACCACCGCAACGCCGTGGACTTCGTAAACGAGGAACCCGGGCTTGCACTCGAGCTTATGAAAGCCCTCGCGCAGCGAGCAACGCAAATTGACGCGGAGCTTGCACAACGCACCGGCTCGACCTATGTAGAGTTGCATCCGCCTATGAGCGCAGCACCTCAACAAGAAAACCCCTCTTCTTCCCCCGCAACAAGACGCAGTGCTACACCATCTTCGTCACATGCGCAATCGAGTGCAGAGCTTGCGGAGCCACCGGAAAATCTCCTATTCCCGTTTTTCCCCGAGGGACACAAAGAGTATGCATTTGAGATGGATACGAAAGACACGGTGCACCTCATGGAAAAAAGCTATGTATGCCCCGTTTGCAAAAAAAGCTTTAAGGGACTTCGCGTAAAACCATCGCAGCTGATGATAGAGAGTACAGACAGGGATATGCGTAACCGGTATAAGGGCGTCGAGCCTTTGCATTACGACGTCACAACCTGCCCGCATTGCCTTTTTAGCGCACTTAACGAAATGTTCCAAAAACCGGATAAGCCAAACGCACCTACTCCGCAGGAGTACCAAAATATAGATCCGAGCGTTTACCAGCTTTTCGCCGCAAGGCGCACGCCTGCTGCCGTGTTTGCGGGCTATTACCTTGCGCTCATATGCGCACCCGTGTACTTTATGAAGCACGAAAGTGCAACGGCTAACCTTCTATTGAAGCTCAGCCGTCTTTACGAGGACTGTAAAGATACAGCACTTGATCTTGCAACTACGCAAAAGGCACTTGATGCCTACCTCGACGTGTACATGCATCTAGATCTTACACCCCCGCAAGAGCAGCAGCTATGCATTATCACAGCGGAACTTTACATGAAGCTCGGCGATATAAAAAACGCTAAAAGTTACTTTTTCCGTGCTAAGACAACGGAGCTTGCCGCGCCACGCCTTACTGACCAAGCAGAAATGCGGTTGATGGATATTCAACTCTTGGAGATTGAAGAGGAAAAAGCCGCCAAGGAAGCCGAAGCGGCCGAGAGCGCGAAGAAGAAAAAGTAATTCTTTTCGGTTTTGCATGAAGATAAACACAAGCCCCGAAGCAATTCGGGGCTTATTCTATCTTAATCTACAGTTATCTTATTTTTCCGAATACCCCATTGTTCTATCCTTCAAGAGCACATCATGTGCACCGCCCTCGTTGATGCTCGCGGCGGAAACGAGAGTGAGCTTGGCTTTTTCCCTTAACTCCTCGATGGAAAGCGCACCGCAGTTGCACATGGTGGAGCGCACTTTGGCGAGCGTGGCATAAAGGTTATCCCGAAGGCTCCCCGCATAGGGAACGTAGGAGTCAACACCCTCCTCAAAGCTAAGCTTCGCATTGCCGCCCATGTCGTAGCGCTGCCAGTTTTTAGCGCGAGCGCTCCCCTCACCCCAATATTCCTTCATATAGACGCCGTTTATGAGCACCTTACTTGTGGGGCTTTCGTCAAATCGCGCGAAATAGCGCCCAAGCATGCAGAAATCGCAGCCCATGGCAAGCGCAAGCGTGATATGGTAGTCGAGCACAATACCGCCATCCGAGCAGATGGGCACATAAACGCCCTTTTCCTTGAAATATTCATCGCGCGCTTTGGCGACCTCAATCACTGCCGTCGCCTGCCCACGGCCTATGCCTTTTGCTTCGCGCGTAATGCAAATGGAACCTCCCCCAATGCCGACTTTGATAAAATCCGCACCCGCGTCCGCAAGAAAGCGGAAGCCTTCGCGATCCACCACGTTGCCGGCGCCTATTTTAACCGTATCGCCGTATTTTTCGCGCACAAAAGCAAGCGTGCGCGCCTGCCACTCGCTGAAACCATCCGATGAATCGAGGCAAAGCACGTCCGCGCCTGCATCCACAAGCGCCGGAATGCGCGTTTCATAATCGCGCGTGTTGACGCCCGCACCTACGACATAGCGCTTATGCGCGTCCAAAAGCTCCAAGGGGTTTTCCTTATGCCTATCGTAATCCTTGCGGAATACAAACGCGACCATGCTACCCTCCTTGGTGATAACAGGCAATGCGTTTAGTTTATGGTCCCAGATAATGTTATTAGCTTCCTTAAGGCTCACGCCCTCGTAAGCAAAAACAATCTTTTCGATAGGAGTCATAAACTCCTTCACTTTAACGCTTCGCTCCATGCGGCTCGGACGGTAATCGCGGCTCGTCACCATACCCAAAAGCTTTCCCGTTGGCGAGCCGTCATGCGTTACGGCAACGGTGGAGTGGCCCGTTTTTTCCTTAAGCCTAAGAATATCTTCAAGCGTCGCGTCGGGCATGATGTTAGAATCACTCAGAGCAAAACCGGCCTTATACGCCTTGGCACGCCTCACCATGTTTGATTGGCTCTCAATCGTTTGTGAGCCGTAAATGAACGCGATGCCGCCCTCCCGTGCAAGTGCTACAGCCATTTTATCGTCCGATACGGACTGCATGATGGCAGAAACCAGAGGCACGTTAATGGTAAGCGGGCTTTCCTCCCCTTTTTTAAAACGACAAAGCGGTGTTTTTAAGACCGTGTTTTCCGGCATACACTGTGCGGAGGAGTATGAGGGAACCAAAAGGTACTCCCCAAAGGTATGTGAGGGTTCCTCAAAATAAAAAGCCATGACGACCTCCGGCAAAATTTTTTACTTTTCAGGATTCTATATATTATGCCCGTGCTGCGGCTTCCCGTCAAGTTGAGAAACGTAATCACAGTGATGCAAACGCAACCTTCAGTAGAATAATGGAAATGGACGCTTGCTTGTAATAGCAAAGCGGGTCGTTTATGCTAAAGATGAAGATGCGCTATTTTGGCGGGATCATCCCGTCCTACAAAAGCAAACAGAATGGAGCTTACCTGATATGGATCAAAAACTCATTTCAAAATATTTGCG
>JAEWZS010000072.1 GCA_023458355.1 Bacillota bacterium | reverse complement strand
GTTCCTCTATGTGGTGCGATTGCTCTCCGCCATAATAAGGAGGAGCTTTTTTCGTGCTGAAAAATAACAAGGAAACAGGTAACAAGGAAGCTGCAAACGGCGCAAAAGCCATGCAGCTAAAGAACGAAGCGGATACAAAACGTCTGGTGCTTTGCGCGCTGTTTGTGGCGCTCGGCGTTATCTTAGGGGGGCTGTTGAGCATCCCTGCAATGCCGCTTGGTGTATACTCCCTCAAAATCGGCTTTGGTACTTTGCCCGTCATACTTTCGGGCGTGCTGTTCGGGCCGGTGTACGGCGGCATCGTGGGTGGGTTAACGGACTTTTTACAGGCCATTACCTTCTCCAAAGGTGCATATATGCCGTGGTTTACAATCACGGGTATACTTTTCGGGTTTATCCCGGGACTGTTTTTTATCAAAAAGCAAAAACCTACATTTGTACGCATTTTAATAGCGGTGTTTGCAGGGCAAACGGTGGGGAGCGTAATGCTGAACACCTTTCTTATCTCTACCATTTATGAACTGCCGTTTTGGGCTACGCTTACGGCACGTGCCATCAACCAAGCCGTGATGATACCCGTGTATACGGTTTTGGTTTATTACATCATACGTGCACTTAGCCGTATGAAAGTGATAGAATAGTATAAAATACCAAAAAGCCGCGCATACTCCAAGAAGAATGCAATGGAGGTATGTTATGGCATTTTTGGAAGCGAAACGTAGAAACGCAGCGCGCGGCGCGCGACAGGAAGTTTCCGACGCGCTTCGTGCGTGGCAGGACGCTGTGAAGTATTTCGAGAGCGCTAAGGATCCGGAGCTTGTAGATTTTGCAATTTACGAGATGGAAGCTGCGCGGCGCAAATACATGTTTTTGCTGAAAAAAGCAGGTGCGGCAGAAAAATAGACTGCTCGCCAAAAAACATATAAGGATGGTGGGGGTTAATCATGGACGTGCTTTATGCGTTGCTCGCCTTTGGTGGCGGTATCTTTTTGTTGTGGCTTGTTTGTAAAATTTTGGCCGTGCCTCTCAAGATACTGTGGAAGCTTCTGATCAACGCCGTGGTCGGCGCGGTGCTGTTGCTGATCTTCAACTTCCTTGGAGGCTTCATTAACTTTACCATCCCCATAACGCCCATAAGTGCACTCGTAGCCGGCATTTTGGGCATCCCTGGTGTAATCATCCTGGCATTGATCCAAATATTTTAAAAAAACAAAAATATGCCGCAACGATTGTCGTTGCGGCATAATCATATCTTACGTTTTATTTTCCCAATACCTTCTCGAGCGCTGCAAGCTTAAGGCATATGCTAAGCGCTTCCATGGCGATCTTAAGCTCGTCGATGGGCGGGTAGCTCGGTGCGATACGGAGGTTTTTATCGTCCGGGTCCACGCCGTACGGATAGGTAGCGCCGGCACCCGTCAGCACCACACCGGCAGCTTTTAGAAGCGTGTGCGTACGCTTGGCGCAGCCATTCATGGTGTCGAGGCTCACGAAGTACCCGCCTTTGGGGCGATTATAGCTTGCAAAGCCCAATGGAGCGATTTCTCTGTCAAGAACATCGAGCACTACATCGAATTTGGGCTTCATAATGGCCGCATGCTTTTTCATGTGCAGGAGCACATTCTCTTTGTTTTTCAAAAACAGTACATGGCGCATTTGGTTGACTTTGTCGTAGCTTATGGACTGCGCTCCGATGAGTTTTTTCATGTACGCCATATTGCGCTCACTGCACGCAAAGCAGGAAACGCCTGCGCCGGGATAGGTGATTTTGGAGGTGGAGGCGAATTCGAACACCATATCCGGATTACCGGCTTCGCGGCAGGCAGAAAGTATCTCACGTATCTCCACATAATCCCCTTCGAACTCGTGCACGCAGTAGGCGTTGTCCCACATAATTACGAAGTCCGGTGCGGCCGGCTTTAAATTAGCAAAGCGTAAAATGGTCTCGTCGCTATAAACGATGCCTTCGGGGTTCGAGAATTTGGGTACACACCATATGCCCTTTACCTCGGGATCCTTCACGAGGCGTTCCACAACGTCCATATCGGGGCCTTGCGCCGTCATGGGGACAGTAATCATTTCCATATTAAAGGTTTGGGATATCGTAAAATGCCTGTCATAGCCGGGCGCGGGGCAAAGGAACTTAACACGCTCCAAACGGCTCCACGGCTTTTCGCTATTGACGAGGCCGTGCGAATATGCCCTGGCAATTACGTCGTACATTAGGCTTAGGCTCGCATTACCTGCGGCAAAAACCTCGTTCACGCTTACACCCAATATGTCGGCGAAAAGTGCACGGCAGGAAAGAAGGCCTTCCAAGGTGCCGTAATTGCGCGCGTCCAAACCGTCCATCTTCGTTTCTCCCTTTATCGGCAGGGAAAGAAGATCGTCGGATAAGTCGAGCTGATCGCTGCCGGCCTTACCGCGCGACATGTCGAGTTTTAGGTTCTTCGCTTTAAGCTGTTCGTACTTTTGAGACTCCGAAGCATACAGCGCTTCAAGACCTTTGCGGTCCATCGATAAAATGTTGCTCATGTGCCCTCCTCAAGGAAAAAGGTTGGAAATTTGGGTAGAGTGGATTACAATTATATTGTACCTATAAGCGGACGGGAAGTAAAGCGAAAATGAAAGATATATTGCAAAAATAAAATTATTTTGAATATTTTATGGCATAACGAGGACTCGTATGGAAGAAATTTCACGGCTCAAGCAATTCATCAACGAATCACGCCACATCGCTTTCTTAGGCGGTGCGGGTGTCTCTACGGAAAGCGGTATACCGGATTTCAGAAGTGAGTCCGGTCACTTTAAAGCGATTCGGGATTTCGGAGAATCTCCCGAAACACTTTTGAGCCATATTTTTTTTCAAAAACACCCCGAGCGTTTTTTTGCCTATTACAAAAGCTCTCTCTTAACTACGGATGCAAAACCCAACGCAGCGCATCTGGCGCTTGCGAGGCTTGAAAAAATGGGGAAACTTACGACTGTAATTACACAGAATATCGACGGGCTTCACCAAAAGGCGGGCAGCAAAAATGTGCTTGAGCTGCACGGCAGCATTCATAGAAACACATGCATGCGCTGCGGGAAACGTTATGGCGTTGAGAAGATGCTGGAAAGGGAATCTGTCCCGCATTGCGTATGCGGCGGCATCGTAAAGCCCAATGTGGTGCTTTACGGGGAGGAGCTTCACGAGGGGATATTAAATTCCGCTGTGCAGCATATTTTGGAGGCGGATATGCTGCTGGTGGGCGGCACGTCGCTTGCGGTGTATCCTGCCGCGGGGCTCATCGAGTTTTACCGCGGCAGCCGATTGACGCTCATCAACAAGAGCGTCACACCCTATGATGGCTCAGCGGACCTTGTAATCCATGCACCTATTGGCGAAACCTTAGGCGCTGTAGTTGAGTAAGGCGGTAAGTATGACGAAGTTTTTGATTCGCTTTTTCATTAAAAACCATAACGATGTGGATAACCCGCGTGTGCGAGAAGCATACGGACTCCTTGCAGGTGCTATGGGCATTGCACTTAACGTAATCTTAAGCGCCGCTAAGTTCATGATCGGCTTATTTACAGGCAGTATCGCGGTGCAGGCGGATGCAGTAAACAACCTATCGGACGTTAGCTCCGCCGCTGTTACGCTTATCGGATTTAAGGCGGCGGGTAAACCAGCGGACCGTGAGCATCCCTATGGGCACGCCCGCATCGAGTATGTGAGCGCGCTCATCATCGCTTTTCTCATTTTAGTGGTGGGTTTTGAACTGGGCAAGGAATCGGTGGGGAAGATACTCTCACCCACACCTGTGAATTTTAGCATTTTAAGCATCGTCATGCTGGCGCTTTCTATTTTAGTAAAGCTGTGGATGAGCTTATTTGCTTCTTATGTAGGCAAGCGTATTTCCTCGAGCGCTGTTAAAGCCACTATGGCAGATAGTATCTGCGACATGATCACCACCGGCTCCATTTTGATTTCAGGCATCATCAGCTACGTGAAGAAAATCAACATAGACGGCTATATCGGACTTCTCGTAGCGGGTTTTGTCCTCTATTCGGGCGTTAAAATCATCCGCGATACCGTTAGCCCTCTCATGGGAGAGGCACCCGACCCTGAAATGATGAAGGAGCTTAAAGAACGCATTTTAAGTTATGAGGGAATCTTAGGGTTGCACGATGTTACTGTTCATAGCTACGGGCCGGGTCGCTTGATGGTGAGCGCACACGCCGAGGTGAACGCGGACGCAAGGCTCATGGAGGTTCATTCGACCATTGACCGTGCAGAGCGGGAAATCGGCGAAATAATGAAGCTTGATTTAACGATACACATCGACCCCGTGGAATGCGATAATGCTGCACAAAATGAGGCTATATCAGTCCTCACGGGCATTTTGAAGGAGATAGACGAGCGGCTTTCGCTGCACGATTTCCGCGCTGCTGTAGAGGGTGAAAAAATACTTCTCACATTTGATCTTGTGGTGCCACCGGAGTTAAGTGAGGTAGAGACGCTGGCTATAACGGATATGATTGCGGCACGTGCAAAAGACAATAACGCAGCTTATACATGTTTGATCACACTCGATACCGATTACCACGGGCGGGTGTAGAGTTATAAATTTCACATGGAGGAATACGGCATTGGAGGGAAAAGTTATGAAATTTTGGAAGGAGTTCAAGGAGTTTGCATTTAAGGGCAATGTGATCGACCTGGCGGTCGGCGTGATGATTGGCGGTGCGTTCGGTAAAATCGTGACATCGCTCGTCAATGATTTGTTTATGCCGCTTCTCAACATTGTCA
>JAEWZS010000071.1 GCA_023458355.1 Bacillota bacterium | reverse complement strand
GTACCACGCTTACCTATCAGGAAGACAACGGCGATATGTTCCGCTGGAAAAGCATCGGCGGGGAAGACTTCCTTACGGACTCGCTTACGTTAACGGTTACGAGCGGCAAAGTGTGGTTTAACGAAATTGCGGTGTTTGACGCTGAGGGAAATTTCGTACCCTTACTTGCAAGTGCAGGGGGGGAAACGCTTGTTGACGAGCCGGACCAGGTGCCTATTAAAGATTCCTACCTAAACGGCATGTATTTTGACGAACTCTATCATGCCCGCACCGCTTACGAGCATTTGCACGGCATTAAGCCGTACGAAAACTCGCATCCTCCGTTAGGCAAAGTGTTCATCATGCTCGGTATCGCCCTATTTGGAATGAATGCTTTCGGCTGGCGTATCGTTGGTACAGTATTTGGCATTTTCATGGTGCCGATTTTCTACCTGTTTGCAAAGCAGCTCTTTAAAAAGGCTGAGTATGCGTTTTTGGCAGCGGGGCTTTTTACATTTGACTTTATGCATTTTGTACAGACACGCATCGCCACCATAGACGTATACGGCGTGTTCTTCATTTTGCTGATGTTCTACTTCATGTACCGCTACTACACAATGAGCTTTCATTTGGAGCCGCTTAAAAAGACGCTTTGGCCGTTAGCGCTTTCGGGTATTTTCTTTGGGCTTGGCGCGGCGAGCAAATGGATATGCATTTATGCAGGCGCCGGGCTTGCGGTGATTTTCTTCACATCGCTCACACAGCGCTTCCTCGAATATCGCCGCTTTAAATCGTGCGACGACCCTGCACTACGCGAGGCGGTTGCAGATTTTTGGAGTAAAACGCTCAAAACGCTTCTTTGGTGCTTATTGTTCTTCATCGTAGTACCGGTAATCATATATTTGCTCTCCTACTTGCCATACTACCTTAGCAGTGAGCCGTACGACCTTAAAGGCGTTTGGGGTGTGCAGAAGTTCATGTTCTCCTACCACAGCAACCTTGAAGCGTCACATCCTTACGAATCGCCATGGTGGCAATGGCCGCTGGACATACGCCCCATTTGGTATTATGTAGGCTATAATGTGGCAGAGGGGAATATTTCTACCATCTCCTCTTTCGGCAACCCTGCGGTGTGGATCGCATGCTTGTTTGGTACATTGGCGCTTGCCGTGAAGCTTCTAAGCGGTAAGGTCAAATACAAAAAGGGTATGTTCGTGCTCTTTGTAGGCGTATGTGCTAACTATCTCCCCTGGGTGCTTGTGACGCGCTGCACGTTCATTTACCATTACTTTGCCACGGTGCCGTTTATCATTTTGCTTACTGTTTACCTAGTGAAGGATATGGATGAATTTAAGCCGCATTTACGGCACGTGAAGTGGGCATGGCTTACGGTAGTGGTGCTTCTGTTTGCCTTATTCTACCCGGCGCTTTCGGGTGTAGAAGTGCCAAAAGGCTACATTTCCATGCTGGAATGGCTGCCAAGCTGGACTTTTTTGGGCTATTGACGGAGAAAAATATGAAGAAAAGCGAATTCTTAGGCAACCTAATACAGTTTATCAAGTTTAATCTCGTGGGCATATTGAACACTCTTGTAGATATTGGTGTGTTCGCACTTTTAACTGCGCTAGGACTTAATAGGTACGTAGTACAGGTGATTTCCTACAGCTGCGGTGTGCTCAACAGCTATCTTTTTAACACAATTTGGACCTTTCGGAGTGAAAAGCGTCGCACAGCGAAGGAGTTTTTTCTGTTCGTGTGCGTTAACCTCGTGTCGCTCGGTGTATCTCTCGGTATGATATACGTTGCTGAAAATTACCTGAATATTGAAGGCACGCTCATGCAAAAGCTCATCGCCACACCGGTTGCGATGGCAGTAAATTTCATCGGGAACAAGCTGTTTGTGTTTAAGAAAACCGAAGAAAAAGATACATAAGAACAAACGCTGCTTTGGGGAACGGGGGGAGTTACACTGTTAGCAAAGGTACATAGCTATGGCCTTAACGGGCTCAACGGCTTTCCGGTACTCGTGGAGGTGGATGTTTCAAACGGCATCCCAACCTACGAAACGGTAGGTCTTCCGGATGCCGCCGTACGAGAATCGCGCGAACGTGTGCGAGCTGCCATCAAAAACAGCGGTTTTGACTTTCCTATGTCGCGCATCACGGTGAGCCTCGCGCCTGCAGACATGAAAAAAGAAGGCTCTGTATATGATTTACCCATCGCCATTGGCATACTTGCAGCTACAGGGCAGATAAAGCTTTCTATTGTAGGTAATACCGTGTTTTTGGGTGAGCTAGCGCTCGATGGCTCAATAAGGCCGGTAAACGGCATTATGCCCATGGTCATAGGTGCATATGGGGACGGTGTTAAAAAAATCGCACTTTCCTCTGAGAATGCCGCAGAAGCCGCCTATGTGGAAGGTGTCGAGATACTGCCGCTGACGACACTGTCGCATACCGCACAATATTTGCGCGGAGGCACTGAACTGTTGCCGCAGCAACGGCGTGTTTGGAGCGCATCCGAGGTAAAATACAGCGCAGATTTTTCGGATATCCGCGGCCAGCAAGGCGCAAAACGTGCAGCAGAAATCGCTGTGGCGGGCGGACACAATTTGATGCTCATCGGTACGCCGGGCTCGGGAAAGACCATGCTTGCCCGAAGCGTGCCTTCTATTTTGCCTGAACTCACATTTGAGGAAGCGCTTGAAATCACAAAAATACATTCTATTACAGGCGCGCTTCGCGGTTTAGACGGCATTATCGCGGAAAGGCCGTTTCGCGCACCGCATCACAGCGCATCTACCGCCGCACTCGTGGGAGGTGGAGCAAAGGCATTACCCGGGGAGATCAGCCTTGCGCATTTCGGTGTACTGTTTTTAGATGAGTTTCCGGAGTTTAAAAAGGTGACACTTGAAGCGCTGCGCCAGCCGCTTGAGGATGGTGTTGTGACCATCACCCGCGCCAATTCGCGCTCTACCTATCCTGCAGATTTCATGCTCATCGCCGCCATGAACCCCTGTCCGTGCGGCAACTACGGCTCACGCCACGCGCTGTGCCGCTGCACCAACGCACAGATTAAGCAATACCGCAACCGCATCAGTTCTCCTATGCTCGATCGCATCGATCTTCATGTGGAAATGACCGAGGTGGGCTATGAGGATATCGCACAAAAGGCACCGGGTGAACCGTCTTCTATTGTTCGTGCACGCGTAAATGCCGCGAGAAACTTGCAGCGTGAGCGGTACAAGGCTGATAAAATACTCTTCAACGCTCAGCTTAATAACGCGCTAATAGAAAAATACTGTGCGCTCGACGAAAAGGGGAGTGCCGTGCTCGAAAAAGCATTTAAGGCGCTCAATTTGAGCGCGCGAGCCTACAGCCGAATATTGAAGGTCGCCCGCACAATAGCAGATCTCGAATCAAGCGAAGAGGTTTTAAGCTCTCATGTAGCAGAAGCGATACAATACAGAAGTTTAGACAGTAAGTATTGGGGTTGACGCGTGTCTTAAAGCAATATAGTTGGGGGAAGATACTATGAGCGATTCCCGCTCGCGCTACGAGCTTTGGCTTGCATTCGCGCTCAAATGCAGCCCTTCTTATTACTTTAGGCTCGTCGAGCGCCATGGTTGTGCGCGCGAGGTGTTCTTTGCCGCCGTGCAAAATGAGATTTCTTTTGAGGGAAGAAATGCGGAAAAGGTCAAAAAGGAGCTTCATCAAAAGGCGGAGGAAAGCTATATCGATTCCTGTCTCACGTATCTTTATAAGCATGACATTAACGCAGCGCTCATCGGCGACGATACCTACCCGGAGCTTCTAAAGCATATTCATAACCCGCCGCCTGTACTGTTTGTCAAGGGGCGCTTGAAAAACGACATTACACTTCCTCTTGCCATCATTGGTTCGCGTAAATGTACTTCTTACGGGAAGAAAATGGCCTTTTCACTCGCGAGTGACCTTACGCGGGCGGGCGCGTGCGTCGTTTCGGGGCTCGCCTACGGTATTGATGCACAAAGCGCAGCAGGGGCATTGAGCATAAAGGAGAGCGATTTCCCGACCGTAGCGGTATTAGGCTGCGGGGTAGATGTGGTTTACCCAAAAGACAACGAAAACCTGTACAGTGAAATCGTTGAACGCGGCGCGGTGGTATCGGAGTTTTTACCGGGCACCGGACCGCATCCGAGCAACTTTCCGCGGCGCAACCGCATCATAAGCGGCATGTCGCGCGGGCTTGTTGTAGTGGAGGCGGCGTCAAGAAGCGGCACGAGCATCACCGCAAATTTCGCGCTCGAGCAAGGCCGCGACGTTTTTGCGGTACCCGGGCGTGTTAGTGACCCCATGAGCGAGGGCACCAACCGCCTGATAGCGGAGGGCGAGGCAAAAATCACATTATCCGCCGCCGATGTGCTGGAGGATTACGGTCTTCGTGCATATGTGGAAGCTAATCATCGTGAGGATAAACAGATTTTATCGGGCGAGCAAAAAACCATATATGACCTCCTCGCAGCGGGTGAAAAAAGCTTTGACGAACTGAGCGATCTTACGGGGTTTTCCATGGGCATGTTAAATTCAACCTTGACAGAGCTGGAATTTTCGGGAATAATTAAGCAGTCGCCCGGAAGGATCTACGAAATTTGAGAGAGCGGAGCCCGCGGGTTCAGCTCTCCTTTACTTATAATTCTATTTCTTAGGAATCTCCCACCGTTATTGCCGGTGGGTTTTGGAGGCACTATGGCTGAAATGCTTGTCATCGTGGAATCGCCCGCAAAGGCGAAAACGATCGGAAAATTCCTCGGCTCAAAATACAAGGTGGTTGCGTCCAACGGACATGTGCGCGACCTTCCCAAAAGCCAGCTCGGCGTAGACGTGGAGCATGACTTTGAGCCGAAGTATATTACGCTGCGCGGACGCGGCGACGTTTTGGAGCGCATCCGAAAGGAAGCCAAAACGGCACAAAAAGTCCTGCTTGCAACCGACCCTGATATGGAAGGTGAGGCTATTTCCTGGCATCTTGCTCAGATATTGAAGCTCGATCCCAAATCCAACTGCCGTATCGAGTTTAACGAAATCACCTCCAATACGGTAAAAAAGTCTGTTAAAACGCCGCGAACCATCGATATGGACGTTGTTGACGCGCAGCAAGCGCGCCGCGTTCTCGACAGGCTCGTAGGCTATAAAATAAGCCCGGTTCTTTGGGCGAAAGTACGCAAGGGACTTTCAGCAGGCCGCGTACAGTCGGTCGCCACGCGCATTATATGTGATCGTGAGCAGGAGATACTCGACTTTAACCC
>JAEWZS010000070.1 GCA_023458355.1 Bacillota bacterium | reverse complement strand
CCTAGGTATAGGGGGAAGTGCGCTTGGACCCATTGCTGTACAGCAGGCATTATCGCATCTTCGCTATAATGAGCTGCCAAATGAGAAACGCACCGGTCCTAAGCTCTACGTTGAGGACAATATCGATCCCGAGCGCATGGCGTCTTTGTTTGATATAATCGACCTCGAGCGTACGGCTTTCAACGTCATCACCAAGTCCGGCAGCACCTCGGAAACGATGGCACAGCTTCTATTGGTGGTGAACCTTCTTAAAAAGCGCTTCGGTGATAAATGGTCTGAGCATGTGATTGCCACGACAGATGAGAAAAAGGGAAATCTCATAAAGATTGCGCAAACGAACGGGCTTCGCACATTTTATGTGCCGGACGGCGTAGGCGGCAGATTCAGCGAACTTTGCCCGGTTGGATTACTTGCTGCGGCTGTCTGCGGTATCAATATAGACGAGCTTTTATCGGGAGCGGCGTATGCTGACGAACTTTGCACGAACCGCAATGTTTGGGCTAATCCGGGCGCTACGCTTGCTATCCTTGAAAAGCTTGCGATGGACGCAGGCTGCAACATAGGTGTAATGATGCCCTATGCCGATTCTTTAAAATTTATGGCAGATTGGTACGCGCAACTTTGGGCGGAATCTCTCGGTAAAGCGTTTGATGTAAACGGGTTGCGCGTGAACTGCGGACAGACACCTGTGAAGGCGCTCGGTGTGACTGACCAGCACTCGCAGGTACAGTTATACACCGAAGGCCCGTTTGATAAGGTGATTACTTTCCTGCGCGTAGGTGAATACAGGCAAAATGTCGTAATCCCGCGCGCGTTTGACGAGCTGCCCGATGTTGCTTTTTTAAGCGGTCACAGCTTCAACGAACTGATAGAATACGAGCAGCGCGCCACCGAGTACGCGGTGATGAAGAGCGGTCATATGAGTAAGACCATCACTGTTCCCGAGGTTAACGCGTTCACGGTAGGGCAGCTTATCTACATATTTGAGATGCAGACGGCATTTGCAGGTGAACTTCTTAACATCAATGCGTTCGACCAACCGGGCGTGGAGGAGGGCAAAAACGCAACCTACGCACTTTTAGGCAAGCCGGGATATGAGCAGAAGAAGGCGGAGCTGGATGCAGCACCTTGCAAGAACGCGAGGTACACCGTATAGTAAAGACTTTTCAACTTATGAGCTTTTTGTAAATATCGGAAGGTCGTGCTTTTGTTTGCCGTAAAAATACGCTAAAATCATAGAAGCATGTACTTTGCGTAATAAAGCTCGGTAGTTTGCCTTAACGCTTTTTAGGCGATAAAAATTACAGGGAGTTAATTGGCGGCTGTTTGCCGCAGGGGGAGGACAGGGATGCTGAAAAAGTTTGCGGCGACAGGGCTTATTCTTATTATGCTTATAACCTTAGGCTGTGTTGGAAAGCCGGCGTACGTTACGCAAACAGAACCACCAGCGTCCCCGTCGGAAACGGAAGCTACGCCCGTACCTACAGAAGCGGCACCGTTAAACCTAATCGGCTTTGTAATTGCTGACGACGGCGCTGTCGGAAGTTATATGGCGATGTATGGTTTTTTGCATACTGCGGAAATACTCGGCTATCCTGCGAAGCTTTACCGCGCAGCGAACGCCACAGCAGCGAAAGCAGCAGTATCTGAGGCGGTCGCGGATGGCTGCAAAGGGCTTCTTGTGTTCAACCCAAACGGTGTTAACGACGAAGCGGTACGCCTTGCAGTAGAAAGCGGTGTCCGCGTAGTGGTGCCTTATGATGCGTGTACGGTCGAAGGGATTGACGCACAGATCGTAGCGGATACCTCCGAATACGTCGAGGAGGTCGCGCGGGGGCTTAGCGTGCGTATGACGGAGCGCAGTTTGAAAACCGGCCGTATACTCGTATACGGAAGGAATACGGCCGATATATACGCGCAGTTCGTGCAGGACGTTAGCGAGTATTACCCGCAATATGGTGTTGTGTCGTTTGACGCAACCGCAGCAGACGAGGAAGCGGCAATTGACGAACTCGCGCAATTTTTGCTGTATAACCGCGATATCAAAGGCATGTACGTGGCGGACTCCGATCTTGCATCCATCGCAGTGAAAGCTCGCTCGAGGGCACAGAGCATTTTCGAGTCTGAAGGCACACCTTCACCTACGATAGCACCCGAGCTTAGCCCCAATGCAACGGCCGCACCCACACCCAACCCTGCGCTTTTAAAAACCATCATGATAACGATATTTGCAAGCGGACTAAGCGACGAGAACTACGCGCTTTTCAATGGCAGCGATATTTACGGGCTTTGCATTGAACCCTATTACGAGGCAGCGGCGCAATCTACTATGACGCTCGATAAGCTTTTAAATGGGGACACCGTTCCTGCAGTATCGCGTGTAAACCGCCCCATCGCTTACGCGGCTACAATCGATAAGTACTTGGCGATTCAGCAACAGGTGAAGGAATTGTTCGGCCTGAGCTGAGTCAATTTATGAAAGCATTATGATCGATAAAAAGCTTATAAAACGAATCGACTGGTTGACACTTCTGCTCGTGCTTACGCTGTTCAGCATCGGGCTTATCAGCATGGCAAGCATTATGGCATCGCCGTTTGACGGGAACGAAAGCGCCATAGGCGACTATATGGAGAAGCTTAACCTTGCGTACGTAAAAAGGCAGGCATCGAGCTTTTTAGTAGGCTTTGCGGCCTTCATCGTTTTCATTATCTTCGATTATCAAATGCTAAAGCCCTTCATAAAATACGTCTATATAGCCAATGTGGTGCTTTTGGCCATACTCTTTTTAGCGGAGAAGCAGCGGGGTATCCATGGCTGGTTCATGATAGGCTCCGACCGCGCAATCCAACCTGCGGAACTATGCAAAATTCGTATCATCAATCTGCTCGCTATGACTGTATCTCAGTCTATGGATAAAAACGGCGGTAAATTCAAGGGCCTTGTCTCTGTGCTCGAAGCGCTCGCTTATTGCCTTGTTCCCACCGTGCTCGTCATGCTGCAGCCTGACTGGGGGACGGCATTTGTGTACATCTGCATCATGGTGTTCATGTTCTTTATAGCAAAAATCAGCTGGGGTTACATTCTTACAGCTGTTGGCGCTTTGGCAGGTACTCTGCCGCTTGCGTATTTCTTTATGATGTCCACCGATCAAAAAGCGCGTATCAACGTGTTTCTTGACCCTTCGCTTGACCCAGCCGGTAAGGGATATAACGTAATTCAATCAAAAATTGCAATCGGCTCGGGGCAGCTTTGGGGCAAGGGGTTTTTCTCGCCGGGGACGCTCGCACAGCTTCGATTTGTACCTGAGCGCCATACGGATTTTATATTTGCGGGCATCGTGGAAGGCATTGGCTTTGTTGGCGGAACCGTCATCATCGTGCTGTACTTTATGTTGATCTTCCGCTGGCTCTACATAGCGCTTAAGGCTAAGGATAATTTCGGTACTTGCCTTGTGATCGGTGTGATGGGCATGCTCATCGCGCACGTTTTCGAAAACATCGGCATGACAATCGGCTTAATGCCGGTCACCGGCATACCTCTGCCGTTTATCAGCTACGGAGGATCCAACCTTTTAACAAACCTTATCGGTGTGGGGCTTGTTGTGAACGTATGGATGCGAAGGCCGCAAAAACGGTAATTACTTAGATAATCGCTCACCCCCCGTCATATATATAAGCGTGTTATAGGACGGGGGGGTTTGTATGCCAATCGAACGTATGCAACTTTCAGAATTTGTTGTGGATAGGCCCAAGCGCTTTAGACGCAGTGCGGTTAATGCTAAAGGGCGCGGTTTGCGGACGGATGCGCGCTCGATGCTCGTAAAGCTTGGCATCTGCACGCTGATGTGCGCGTTGGTACTTTTGCTGAGCGCTTTACAGGATAAGCGATCAGGCGAAAGCTATGCGCTGGACTCCTCTGAGGAGGAGCCATTTGATGAAACCCTCGGAAAGCTTAAATTTGTGGAACTGCCGGGAATCCTCGAGGTATTTGCCGCTGAGGATAAGCTCGAAGTTAAACTCGACTACGATGCAACAGAACTGATTGGAGACAATACC
>JAEWZS010000069.1 GCA_023458355.1 Bacillota bacterium | reverse complement strand
TTATCAAAATGTCGATACGGCCTTCCTTTTCTAAAATGCTGTCCACTGCGTTTTTGACCGAATCGTCGTCCGTTACGTCCATTTGGAGCATCGTAACGCTTCCCTCGCCGTAAGATACATTTTCGCCGCCGCGCCTTGAAGCGCCGTACACCGTAAAGCCTAAAACGCCAAGCGAGTGCGCCGTTTCAAAGCCTATGCCGGAGCTTGCGCCCGTTATAAGCACTACATTGCCGTAGGGGTTTTTGAACATAAAAGATCCTCCGTAGTAAAAATGAATTTTGAAGGCTGCCCTTGCTCGTTAAAAGCACAAACGCACAGCACGGATGAAGTACCGGAAAAATCTCGGAAGAATGATAGCTATACGCCTCATTCTAGCACATTTTCTTTTTTGTTTCATCGTGCTATGCTTAAGAACATGCAAAGAAACGCAAAACTTGCGCAGTGAGGTTTGATATGCTATCCCATAACATATGAAATTACTGAATTTTCCGCAAGCAAACAATAAACGAGCCGCTTTTTGGAGCGTTTCATCAGGAGGCCTTCATGCATCAGATATATCTCGATAACGGCGCGACTTCCTTCCCAAAAGCACCCGGCGTGGCGGAAGCCATGTCACACTACCTTCACGATGTAGGCGCTAATATTGGCCGCGCCGTATACCCTGCCGCTTCCGAGGCAGCGCTCACAGCGCTTAGCGCACGTGAAAAGCTCTGCGAGCTGTTTCATTTTTCCGACCCCTCGCACGTCGTATTTACTTCCGGCGCGACTTTTTCGCTCAACCAAGCGATCAAGGGTTATTTGCACGATGGGGATCATGTGATTGTCGGCGCGCTTGAACACAATGCCGTGATGCGCCCGCTGACGCAACTTGAAAAGTGCGGTATAGCGGTATCTCATATGGACGCGGACAAAGACGGATGTATCGACCCGGATTCACTTGTAAAGCATCTAGCAAGCAACACAAAGCTCGTCGTCGTTTCACATGCCTCCAATGTATGCGGTACACTTGCACCCATAGAAGAGATTTCCGCTGTCTTAAAAAAGCACGGTATCCCTCTTGTACTCGACGCGGCGCAGACGGCTGGACATTATCCTATCGACTTTGAATTGCTTTCATTAAGTGCTCTTTGCATACCTGCGCATAAGGGGCTTCTCGGGCCGCAGGGTATTGGGGCAATGCTTCTTTCCCCCGCATTTGCAAAATCGCTTGAGCCGTTAATTTCAGGCGGTACGGGAAGCATGTCCGACAGTACGGAAATACCGCTTTATATGCCCGATAAATTCGAGGCGGGTACAATGAACCTGCCGGGAATTTACGGGTTTGACGCGGCACTTACCTTTATACTGAAAATGGGTGTTAAATCGCTTCGCGAAACGGAAATGGCGCTTATGAAACGGTTTATTAACGGTATAAAGTGTATCACGTCAGTGCGCCTTGTCGGAACCGATCAATTACATCAGCGCGTGGGTGTAATGAGCCTTGATTTTCTAAATAAGGACAATGCCGCTGTCGCTTTCACGCTTGAAGAAGATTACGGCATTTTAACACGCTGCGGACTTCATTGCGCTCCGTGTGCGCATAAAACACTGAAAACATTCCCGCAGGGGACGGTACGGTTTTCAATAGGACATGCTACGACGGAAGAGGAAATCGACATAGCCGTCGCTGCCATACGGACAATTGCGGAATAATACCAGTCATTATTCCGGTGCAAAAACAACGCTATATAGGAGTTTTCTATGACTCTTCGCTTTGAGCCGATTTCACTTGATAACTTTATAGAATTTCATCGCTTGATAACGGAATACTATCGCACCGCCGAAGATGCGGATACACCGGAAGATGTGATTGATGCTTTTATCCGCCGCCTGTTTGACGGTGTTATTTGCGGCGAGCTTTGCGGTTGCCTCGCATATTGTGAAGCGGTACCGGCAGGCTTTGCACTTTATAAAAAAGACGATGGCTGCGGTGATTTTACCGAAATTATAAACTATGGCACCATACTGGAAATTGGTCTTACACCGCACTTTCAAAAGAAAGGCTTTGGCAAAGCGCTTGTTTCGCATGTTGAAAAAGAGCTTCTCGCGCATGACGTGGAAGGCCTTTATGTATGCGCTTACGGGCCGGCGAAGCAGTTTTGGATTGCGTGCGGTTATAAGGATTTTCACAAGCCTGCCGCAAACGGTCTGCCTATTTTTACTAAGGCGGTTAAGGTAAGGGGTGACATTCATTGAAACAGCGATTACAGGCGTCCGAATCCTTCCCTGTGGCTGCTCTTTTAAGCTTAAGCGGCGGACTTATGGACGCGTACTCCTACCTTTGCCGCGATGAAGTATTCGCCAACGCGCAGACCGGAAACATGCTGTTGTTCGGCGTCAACCTATCTACCGGCAATTTTGGTGAAGCGATTCGCTACCTCATGCCCGTGCTGGCATTTGCCTTTGGCATTGCGCTTGCGCAAATTATGTATTACCGCGTCCCCAATACGGGCCGGCTGCATTGGCGGCAGGCGGCACTTGTACTTGAGATGGTTTGCCTTAGTGCAGCGGCTTTTTTCCCGCAGAGCCTCAACCTTGCCGCAAACAGCCTTATTTCTTTTGCCTGCGGCACACAGGTGCAGAGCTTTCGCAAAGTAAACGGCAGCAGCATCGCCACCACGATGTGCATAGGCAATCTGCGCGCCGCCACGCATGCTCTTTGCGACTACGGCTTCACCAAAGAAAGGCAGATGCTCAAAAACGGCTTTCTCTATTTGAGCGTGATTGCGATGTTCGTTTTAGGCGCAGTGCTCGGCAACTTTGTTGTTTCCCTTTGGCGCGAGCTCTCCGTTCTTGCCTGTTTACCGTTTCTACTTGCCGCATTCCTTTTAATGCTCAACCGCGAGGATCCGCTTGTTAAGCAGAAGTAAGTTTGAGCCCCAGTATACCGATAAGGATGAGACATAAAAAACCAAGTCTCGGAAGGCTTACAGGCTCGTGAAACAAAAATATCCCCACAAGTACCGCGCCTAAGGCACCTATCCCTGTCCATATGGCGTACGCCGTGCCAAGCGGTAGCGTTTTTGTGGCGAGCGAAAGAAAATAGAAGCTCACAATCATGCCGCCCACCGTGACGACGGAAGGCCACAGCTTTGAAAAACCCTCCGAGTATTTTAGCCCCGTCGCCCAAACCACTTCAAAAAGCCCCGCGATAATTAGATACAACCAGTTCATAATAACCCCCTAAATTAAAATGAGCCCGGGGATATCGCATGCGATATCTCCCGGGCTTTTCTCCCTCCGTGTGACGCGGCACCTTACCGCGCGTCTTCTCTTGGTCGCTGTCCGGCGTTAGCCGCGGAACCCTAGAAAACTGTTGCTTATTTATCCTAGCAAAACCTTTGTTTCGCGTCAAGCCTCATCTGAGCCTTATATATGCCCCGTCGTAAGGCATTACAGTGCCTATTCGCTGCGCACTCGGTACCTCATTTTTAATAGCTTCATAAAATGCATCTGCCTGCTCCGGTTCGACGGCAATAAGAAGCCCTCCCGAGGTTTGCGGGTCATGCAGTACATCCTGTATTTCGAGCGCCGTATCCCCTGCGTCCACGGCATCTTGCGTGAAACTGCGGTTTCGGTAAAGCCCGGCAGGCAATAGTCCCATGCGCGCAAAGGAAAGCGCCTCGGGCAAGATATCCAGTTTCTTAGTATCGACTTGAATGGTAGACCCCGATCCCTGCGCCATTTCAAGCGCGTGGCCCAAAAAACCGAATCCCGTCACATCCGTACAGGCATGCACGTCAAACCGCACAATAACATCGCGCGCGGCCTTGTTGAGCGTAGTCATGAGGCGGTACATGCTTTCTTCGCCATCTTTACTTAAGAGTTCTGCTTTCATCGCCGTGGAGAGTATGCCAATTCCGAGCGGTTTTGTGAGAAAAAGCACGTCGCCTACCTTCGCACCGCTGTTAGAAAGTATTCTTTCAGGGTGCACAAAGCCTGTCACGCTCAAACCATATTTTGGCTCATCATCAAATATGCTATGCCCTCCGGCTATCACGGCCCCAGCTTCATATACCTTTTCGTATCCGCCACGCAAAATGGCGTGCACATGTTCATCGGGCATTTTTTCCGGTACGCACAGAATATTGAGCGCAATCTTTGGTTCGCCTCCCATGGCGTAGATATCGCTCAATGCATTCGTCGCGGCAATCTGGCCAAACAGGTACGGATCATCCGCGATAGGCGGAAAGAAGTCGAGCGTCTGCACGAGCGCCAGCTCATCATTTACCTTATATACCGCGGCATCGTCGCTTTTGTCGTAGCCGACAAGAAGATTTTCATCTTTAAGCGTCGGAAGCCCGGTCAAAAGCTTTGATAGTGTGCCTGCGCCCACCTTGGCGCCACAGCCTGCACATTTAGCGAGTTTAGTAAGTTTAATGTCGTCGTTCATGTTGCAACCCCAAATCTCTTAGGAAAAATGTAAAATGGCCTCGAGCACCGCGCCGCCCAAAGCGCGCGCTTTGTCGGACACCGAAAAGCAATGGTGAAGCTTACAGCGCGGGTCTACATCCGCACATTTCATGCCCTTTACTACTTCCATTTTGTCGGGCAAAATCCCGCGCAGTATCCCGTCGATTTTTGCTTTCACGGGTGCGTCGTTCACGTAGGCCACCGTTTCTCCCTTTTTTACCGTATCGCCGATGTTTTTCACAGCGCGAAATACGCCTTCTTTAGGTGTATGCATTACGCGCTCGAAGGTATGTCCGTCGATGCTGCCGGGTTCCTTTGTATCGGGATATGGGCTGCCTTCGTAATACACGCGGCCAAGATCATGCCCGCGCATGGTCTCAATTGCAGCATGGCAGTCGACCCCCGCCGTGAATCCCGGCCCGAGAGCAATGACGATGGGCGCATCTAAAATTGCGGTCCCCGTGTTTTTTTTTGCAAGTATTGCGTCCACCAGTGCAACGGGGTTGAGTTCCTTTACACAGTCCGCCTTCTCGTCCACGAGCACGGCGATATTTCCCGATGCAACAATACGCCTCGCATCCTCTGCGTCGATGGCTAAAACCCCTGAAACATCTTCAACAACAGCCGTTTTTTCTTTGATTGCCCGGGAAATACTCACGGTTCGGCGTATGGCCGTCGGGGTTTCTGTCTCCGTCATCACTACGGCAAAATTAGCACGAAAGAGCCTTAAAGCTACGCCTGTCGCCAAATCGCCGGCACCTTTAATTACCACAAGCGGCTTTTGTTTTCCCATAGCTCAATGAGCGGTTGTTCGCTTTTAAGCGAACAAATCGCCACCCTCCCCTCGTAAGTTTTCGCAAACCGGCGCGCATCGCAAAGCGCCTGCTCCGATTCAACTTTATTCACGACCGCAACAGCGTTTTTAATCGTACTTGCCGCAAATGCAGCGTCCTCCGGCGTAACGATATCTTCCATTGACTTGCCTATAATTTTTGCGTAAAGCTCGGGCCTGTGCGCCGCTTCACGTACTGTTTTCCCCATACCGTCAGCCCCGACAACGTAGAGAATGCGATTTACCTCCCTGGGTATCGGAGGTTCGTGCGCAGCATGCGCCTTTAAGGGAAGCCGCTTTGAGCCGTCCGCCTCTACAAGAACATAATCGCTAATCTCTTTAAGTGTTTTCATAGAAAGCTTTGGTGCAACAAGCTTCCCCGTTTCCGCCTCACGCTCACCCAAGGAGATAACAGATTGCTTTTTAAGCGCTTCTTTTACGGTTTCTTTATTTGCACCTAAGTAAAGCTCTATCCCCTCGGGCACTAAAATGTGCGTGGTGGTGCATACGATCACACTTCCAAAAGAAGAAAGCTCTTTTGAAAGCCGCATCATAAGAGTCGTTTTTCCGCCGCCACCCACGATGGCCGTAATGCCTTTTTCTATAAGCAGCGCTTCACGTAATGTCACATGCGCTCCTTCCAAGAGTGGCGTATACCGCCTTAAACTCGTTTTTCTTATCCGGATTTCAGAATATCATCCGCCACAGCGGCTGTCAAATCCGCTCGAAGTCTGCTATAATGTGCGTGACTATGGCCAAGTTTCACCCTAAGGTAAGGAGTCAGCTATGAAGAATGCGCCTATGAGCTACACGCTGTCCATCCGTCTGTATCGCGAGGACGAGGAAAGAGAGAAATGCTTCGGTCCCGGCATTGCCGAGCTATTAAGGCGTGTGGATCGCACGCACTCGCTTCGTAGCGCTGCGGCGGAGATGAGCCTCGCATACTCCAAAGCTTGGCGGATCGTGAAGGATTCGGAATCGGCTCTTCGCATGAAGCTTCTTGTCTCTCAGACCGGAGGCGTACACGGCGGAGGTGCTTCTTTAACAAACGAAGCGCACGATATGCTCGCACGCTTCGACCGTTTTCAAAAAGAGCTGCGCACTTACGCAGAAAGCTCCTTCCAAGAGATTTTCGGGGATATGAAATAACTCAGTCAATCGGAATCGCTATATTCTCCAAAAGCTCCACGCTCTTTGCGACTGCCTGC
>JAEWZS010000068.1 GCA_023458355.1 Bacillota bacterium | reverse complement strand
TGCGCTCGCGGATGCCGCGCACCATTTCGTCAAACATTTCAAAGCCCGAAGTGCGGTAGGCAACCACCGGGTCGGTATGGCCGATTGCCTGGAGGCCAATGCCTTGACGGAGTTGATCCATTGCGTCTATATGGTCCATCCAGTGGGAATCGACCGCCTGCAACAGCTGCACACGCTCAAATTCACGCATGCTTGGGCCGCTGTCGTCCTCCGATATCTCCACACCGTCCGCTATGCTGTTTTCCCGTGCGAGCTTAATTTCAGCAGCAATCTGTTCCTCGTGCTTAAGATAAACTTCATGTGCATACTCTATAGCTTCTTCGCGAAGCTTTGCGTGCGAAGTGATGCCCTTGAGTTTTAGGGAAAAATCAACACCCGTAACCTGATAAAGCTCTCCGATGAGCCCGCGCATATCCCATGCATCCTGCTTAACATGCTCGGGGCAGTATAGATCCACACGGCTTGAAACAGTCTCCTCCACCATGCGTTTAATGGAGTCCGATATATCCTCGCCCATTAAAACGCTTCTGCGCTGACCATAGATGAGCTCACGCTGCTTGTTCATCACATCGTCATACTGCAAAACGTTTTTACGGATTTCGAAGTTGAAGGTTTCTACGCGCTTTTGCGCGCCTTCGATTTGCTTTGTGAGGATTCCCATTTCAATGGGGATATCATCCGCAGGTGAAAGCCGCTCCATGACGGACTTGAGCCGTTCGCCACCGAAGCGCTGCATAAGATCGTCCTGCATGGAAACGTAAAAACGCGAACTGCCCGGGTCCCCCTGGCGGCCGCTGCGGCCGCGGAGCTGGTTATCGATGCGGCGCGCTTCGTGGCGCTCCGTACCGATGATGTGAAGGCCACCCGCCGCTACTACGCGATCGTGCTCCGCGTCGGTATTTTTCTTGTGGCGTGCGTACGCCGCCTTAAATGATTCCCGCGCGGCGAGTATGCGTTCGTCCTCGGTATCGGCATGGCCGATAGCTTCCTCGATTATGGCCTCGTCAATGCCCTCCTGGCGGAGGTCGCGGCGCGCTAAAAACTCTGGGTTGCCGCCAAGTAAAATATCCGTTCCGCGGCCGGCCATATTGGTTGCGATGGTGACGCTGCCGTAATGACCCGCCTGCGCAACGATTTCAGCTTCCTTGGCATGCATTTTTGCATTTAAAACGACATGCTCAATCCCGCGCTTTTTGAGCATTGCGGAAAGCATTTCGCTCTTTTCTACACTGATGGTGCCTACAAGTATGGGCTGCCCCGTCTTATGCACCTTAACAATTTCCTCGACCGCAGCCTTAAACTTGCCGTCCTCGGTCACATAGACCGTGTCGTTGAAGTCCTCTCGTAAAAGCGGCCTATTGGTGGGTATTTCCACAACGTCGAGGTCGTAAATATCCTGAAACTCGGCTTCCTCGGTCTTTGCGGTACCCGTCATGCCGGAAAGCTTCGTATACATGCGGAAGTAGTTTTGGAAGGTGATGGTGGCAAGCGTTTTATTTTCACGCTCCACCTTTACGTTTTCCTTCGCTTCGAGCGCCTGATGGAGACCGTCGCTATAGCGCCTGCCAAACATCAAGCGACCGGTGAACTCATCGACGATGAGCACTTCACCGTTTTGTACTACATAATCTTTATCACGCGTAAACAGCGCATGCGCCTTGACGGCTTGCAGCACATAATGCTGCAACTCCGCATTTTCGGAGGCGGAAATATCCTCGATATCGAAATACTTCTCCACGGCGCGCAAGCCTTGCTGTGTCAAAAGCACGGTTCGCTGCTTGATATCCACCATATAGTCGCCGCTCTCGGGTTGGTCCTCGCCCATCATGAGCTCTGTCTTACCGCGTTTTTCGATGTTTGCGCCGCGTTCGAGCCTTCGCACGAATTTATCGGCCCTCGAATACATTTCCGTGGACTTTTCGCCGTGACCGGATATAATGAGCGGTGTTCTCGCCTCGTCGATGAGGATGGAGTCCACCTCATCTACGATGGCGTAATTAAGCTCGCGCTGTACCATTTGGCTGCGGTAGACCACCATGTTATCTCGCAAATAGTCAAACCCAAGCTCGTTGTTGGTGCCGTAGGTGATATCGCAGTTATACGCGGCGCGGCGCTCGCTGCTTTCAAGATCGTGCACGATGCAGCCGACGCTTAACCCCAAAAAGCGGTATATCTTTCCCATCCACTGTGCGTGGAAGGCAGCCAAGTAATCGTTAACGGTGACGATATGCACGCCCTTACCGGTAAGCGCGTTGAGGTATGCAGGCAACGTGGCGGTATGGGTTTTGCCCTCGCCCGTTTTCATTTCGGCAATACGGCCCTGGTGCAGTACAATGCCGCCCAAGATTTGTACGTCAAACAGGCGTTTACCATCCACGCGGACAATCGCCTCACGCACCACGGCATACGCCTCGGGCAGTATATCGTCGAGCTTTTCGCCCTCTTTTAACCGCGCTTTAAACTCATTTGTTTTTGCACGAAGCTCTGCGTTTGAAAGCGCTTGCATCTCGCTCTCAAAAGCATTTACCTTTTGCAGCATCGGCCTTAATTTTTTAATCTGGCTCTCGCTGGAGTTGCCAAGCAGCGTGTCGATAAAACCCATTTCGTTCTCCCGCTTCTAACGCATCCGGGACGTGTTAAAAAAACAGCAACACGCACTTAGGTATTTTATCATGCGTTTACGCGTATTACAACAATTCCGACCTCCTGCGCCTCATTGTCACAAATTCTTCACGCATACCGCAAGTTTCTTTACGACACTTGTTTGCGCCGCCCGCGTTATGCTACACTAAATGCTATGAGTGAATTGGATCGTAAAAATGTTATCGTAGGAACCGCGTGCCAGGTACTGGCTGCGCTGTTATTCGGCTTCAGCTTCCTATTTGTGAAGCTCAGCGTTGCGCGCGTAAGCACGCTCACGCTTCTATCCTGGCGCTTCTTTATTGCTTTTGCCGCGATGGGTCTATTGGCGCTTTTTAAGGTGATTAAAATCGACCTTAGGGGGAAAAACCTATGGCCGCTTCTTCTCATCGCAGTTTTCCAGCCCTTGGTATATTACATAGCGGAAACTGCAGGCATTAAACGCACCACGGCATCCGAAAGCGGTACGCTCTTAGCATGCATTCCCATCGTGACACTCATCTTTTCGGGGCCGTTGCTGCACGAACCTCCCACCAAAAGGCAGGTTGTAAGCATTGTAATATCCGTAATCGGCGTAGCGAGCATCGCGCTCGTCAAGGGCTTTTCCTCGTCGCTCGACGTTCTCGGTTACGCGCTTTTACTTATTGCGGTGTTTTCGGACAGCTTTTTTGTACTTTTTTCGCGCAAAGCCTCTGCCTTTAACAGCGCAGAAAAGACATTTGTGATGATGGCGCTTGGCGCACTTGTATTTTCAGCTGCGGCCTTTATCGAGCATAGCATAAGCGGCACGGTTACGGAGTATGTAACGCTGCCGTTTCGGGATACAGAATTTCTATTAAGCGTATTATACCTAGGTGTCGGCTGCTGCGCTTTGGGCTTTTTCCTGTGCATCTACGGCATTGAGCTCATTGGCGCGACGCGCTCAGCAAGCTTTGCGGGTCTTACGACCGTCGTATCCGTGTTGGCGGGCGTATTCATTCTTCGCGAGTCTTTTTCACTCATGCAGGGCCTCGGTACGTTACTGGTGCTCCTCGGCGTTTACGGCGCGAACATGCTGCCGCGAAGCGCCATAAAGGTGGAAGAGTTAAAGGTGACAGAAGGTGACGCGAAACAGGATGTTTAGAGCGTTTCTCGTTTTAACAGGATCGCTTTTGGTGTTGGACACGGTCATTATAAAAAGCCTCACGACCGGTAACCTCGGCACGTATCTGCCTTCGATTTTGGGATTGCCGCTTCTTTTACTGGGGCTTTTTTTCGTGCCTGTTTCTGCATGGTTTGAAGCAACGCACATTGGTACATTTTTCAAGTGGTTTTTAATTTGCTCCTACTCTTTAGCCATACTCTTTTTCGTTGTCGTAAGCTCCGTTCTCTATAAGGAAGGGCACGAAAAGCCGCCCGCAAGCGCCGATGCGGTAATCGTTCTCGGCGCAGGGTTACGGGGCAGCTGCGTTTCCCTGACGTTGCAGTACCGGCTCGATGCCGCCTATGAATACCTTAAGCAAAACCCAAATACCATTCTTGTTTTAAGCGGTGGTCAGGGTGAAGGTGAAACCGTTTCTGAGGCGATAGCTATGAAGAGCTACCTTCTTTCGCGCGGGGTAAGTGCAGATAAGCTTATTATAGAAGACCGCTCCAAGAGCACCTACGAGAATTTTAAATACTCCCTCGCCCTTCTTAAAAAGCAGTTCGGCACGGACATGAATATCGCCTTTATCACCACGGAGTTCCACGTGTACCGCGCGGAGCTTGTGGCAAAACGAATGGGAATTGATGCCTCAGGCATCGGCGCAAAGGGTGTTTGGTACATTTCGCCAAACGATTATATGCGCGAAAGCATCGCCCTCACAGTATATTGGCTCAGAGGAAACGTATAGGGGTAACAACCTCTCAAAACACTTTGATTTTGCATCACATCATTTTCCAATATTTATTCACAAAACAGCAAATATTCGTACATGGTTTGGCCGCGGAATTGACATATTGATGGGTTATGATGGTATCACAGCAAGGGAGTGATGCGATGGAGTATAACCTCATGAAACAGATATTTTCCTGATCTTCCTAAGTTAAACGAACCCCCCAACCAAAACGCGCCGTATGTTTCATACGGCGCGTTTTGGTGTTAAAAGTGATATCGAGAGATTTGTAAGCTTACACCGTGCTCCGTTTATGCACACCGGCTTTTTTCGTTTTCTGCTCGTAGAGAGTGACGGCAAAGACTGATACGCCCACCAACAGGGCAGACATGACGATGACACTTACAAAGGTATCTTTGAAAATAAATACTCCTCTGCAGGCATTTATCAAGGAATGAAGCAATACGCACAAGAAAACGCTTTTTGTTATTTTTCTCAACGCACCAAGGGCAAATGTCAAGCCAATAACGCTTATGGAAAACAATAAAAAGCTCGTTCCCTGCTGTCCTGTACCGGCAATAAAAAAGAGCGGCAGATGCCATACAGCCCAAATCACGGATACGATGATTGCGGATAAAGAATAACCAATTTTTTCATCCAACTCCGGCTGCAAAATGTATCGCCATCCCGCTTCCTCAAGCCCGCCGCCAAACAGCATCATTGGGACCAGAACGATCAGCAGATAAACCGGCTTCATTTCCGTTAATCCCAGGATCATAATCTGTGGGATAAAATAGAGAACGGCAAATAAAAGCATAATTAGATATGCCCAAACAGGCTGTTTCGCATCGAAGACATTCCGCAGCCATTCCCTGAATCCTGAAATTTTTCGATTTCTTTTCAGCACAAAATAAGAGGCGATTGTGGGAGACAATCCGCCTATCATGTACGGTATATACATCCAATAATCCTTATTTAGGGAAAATCCTAATAAGCTGAAGGCTACGCAAATGCCCCAGCTCACAAGCGCAATCACGCCGGTCACAACTAAAAATTGAACAAGTATGCTTTTCTTCACTTCTTTCCTCCGTCATTATCGATCCACGCAAAACCTATTCGAAATGTAGCATCAACATAAATACAGGGTTTCGGCAAAGCAGAAACCCTGTATTTATGTATATTGCAGTTAACCTTTGATGACTTCGAGCGCAACTTTTGCTACATTCTCTGCGGTGAAGCCGAATTCGGTAAACACACGCGATGCGGGTGCGGATGCGCCGAAGTGATCGAGTCCTACCGATTTGCCATCTAGACCTATGTATTTTTGCCAGCTTACGGTAGCTGCTGCTTCTACGCTCACGCGCTTGCGGATGGATTTCGGAAGCACGCTTTCTTTATAGGCTTCGTCCTGCTTTTCAAAAAGCTCCATACAAGGCATGGAAACGAGCCTTGCCGTATAACCCTGTACGGATAGGATGTCAGCCGCCTTGTAGATAAGCTCTACTTCGGAGCCGGAGCCCATCAAAATAACATCAGGCGTTCCCTTGGGGTCGCGCAGCACATAGCCGCCGCGTGCAGCGTTCTTTTGCGTATCCGGGAGTTGCGGCAGATCCTGGCGGGTAAGTGCCATAACGCTCGGCGCCTTAAGTTTAAGCGCCTCAAGATAACAGGCTGCCGTTTCCTTAGCATCTGCGGGGCGGAACAAATAGGTGTTGGGTGTAAAACGCAGGGAAGCAAGCTGCTCTACGGGCTGGTGTGTGGGGCCGTCCTCGCCTACGCCGATGGAATCGTGCGTGAGTACGTACAATACGGGCATCTGCATGAGTGCACTTAAGCGAAGCGCAGGCTTTAGATAATCCGCAAACACGAGGAAGGTCGCACAGTACGGCCTTAAGCCGCCGTGCAGCGCTATACCGTTACATGCCGCGGCCATGGCGATCTCGCGTACGCCGAAATGGATGTTTGATCCTTCCGGTGTTTCCTGCGAGAAATACGGTTTGCCTTTAAGCTCTGTTTTGTTGGAGGGAGCAAGGTCTGCACTTCCGCCGAACAGATTGGGCAAATATACCGCGAGTTTGTTGAGCACATCGCCGCCTAAGGTGCGGGTTGCCTTTTTACCCTCAGCATTAAACAGGTTTTCGTCGTTATATAGCGCTTCAGGCAGCTTGTCGCTGTGATACGCTACCCATTTCTCATAAAGCTCGGGATACGTTTTTTTGTAGGACAATATAAGCGCGTTATAGTCATCCTCATATTTTTGGAAACGCGGCTGCATGGCGGCAAAGTGGTCGTAAATATCCTGCGGCACATCAAATGCTTTCTCGCTCCAGCCCAGAGCTTCTTTGTAAGCCTTAATGTTGTCTTCGCCCAAAGGCTCGCCGTGCGCACTCGCTTTGCCTTCCTTGGCGGTACCGTGCGCGATTTTCGTGTGCACGATGATGAGCGAGGGCTTATCAAACTGCGCTTTTGCTGTAGCAATAGCCAGAGCGATGGCATCGATATCCTCGCCGTCCTTCACGTCCTGCACGAAGAAGCCGTATGCTTCATAGCGCTTAGCTACATCTTCGATGAATGCGATATCTGTACCGCCCTCGATGGTGATGCGGTTGCTATCGTAGAGTGCAAT
>JAEWZS010000067.1 GCA_023458355.1 Bacillota bacterium | reverse complement strand
TCCGTACACCGTGGAAAACCTGTTCTTCTGCGGTGGGCTTCTGGCCGTGCAAATGATCATCGTGGGCTTTGGCACCGCTGCCGTCGCAGCCAATACCATCGCGTCATCGGTGTTTGCGCTCATGAGTTCCGCCGGTGATGCACTTTGCAACACCACCGTCACCGTTGTGGGGCAGTGTATGGGAAAAAACAGCATGAAGGAAGCCAAGCATTATGTGAATGTGTTCCTACATTTTGCAAGCATCGTCACGTTTATCCTTCTGGGTTTCATATTGTTGTTCTTTTCGCCCATCATAAACATGTACGGCGCCCCGGCGGAAATAGGCACCACCGTATTTTGGCTGCTCTTTGGCTCGGGAATCGCCTACATTTTGTTCTGGCCGCGTTCGTTTATGTTGCCTGCCTGCTTGCGCACGGCGGGGGATGTAAGGTTTACATCCGTCGTGATTCTCACTTCCGTGTGGGTGGTGAGGGTAACAACCTGTTATCTTCTTGCTGTGGTACTTAACTTAGGCGTATACGGTGTATGGGGCGGCATGTGCTTTGAATGGGCGGTCCGAAGCTTAATCTTCACGCTCCGCCTACGCACGGACAAATGGCATAGGCGGAACAAGAATGTAATGGAAGTGCAAGCATAGTTTTTACCATTTCACGATGCGGTAATACACATGCGCAGTGAGCTTATAGACTACAAGATAGAGTACTGCAAACAGAACCGAACTTCCGCCGATGCAGACTAAAACCAATCCCCAGTCGTACAGCATGAAGCTTTCAAGCATTACCGCCATTATTTTTGAAGCGAACAGCATGTGCAATATTGTCATCCCAAGGGGGATGAAAAACACCCAAAGCACCTGCGTGTTGATGGTGGATTTTACCTGCGCATCGTCCATCCCAACCTTTTGGAGTATGGCGAACTGCTCCTTATCCTCATATCCTTCGGAAACCTGCTTGAAATAGATGATGAGCACCGTCACGGACAGGAACAAAATGCCGAAGAACGCACCGAGAAACAACAGCCCGCCGTAGGTCGCGTACCCGTTTTGACGTGCTTCAAATATATTGCTCGAACCCAATGTCTTTTCGGGAAACGTTTCAAAATAAAGCGCACGCGCATCTTGTACGAAACTTATGCAGTTTTGATCAGCACCATCCACGTCGAAGAGCATCATATGATCTATACACAAAAGCGTATCGAGCTCGATGATTTCAGCGTTTTTCGGCACATAGCGAAGCCCTGTAGGCTCAGTGCCGTCGCTTGCTTGCTCGTAGGTAAGCTTATCCTTTGTTGCATGTAAACGCACATCGTGCTTAGAAGTGAGCGACAGTAACGACTGCTCGAAGGAGCGAATATCGCCCTCGGCGATGGTTTTGTCAATGCGCAGAGAAACATCGTACACATGGCTTGCTTTTAAAATATTTTCCTGCCCGAGATAGAGAGAAAGCGTACCGGAAATCGTCACGAGAAACATTGTGGAGAGTATGCAGATGGTGGCAAGCGACTTAGCGCTTTGGCGCATGCGCTGAAACATGCCGCTTATGGCAATGAAATTGCCCGGCTTGTAGTAGACGCGCTTGTTCGCTCGAAGCGTCCTGAGTGCTGCGATGCTGCCTGAGTTAAACAGCAGCTCCGTGGCGATGATGACGAGTATGGCGAGAGGGAAGAAAATACCGAGCGCCATACCGCGGTTTTGTGTCGTCCATGCGAAATAATACGCAGCAGCAAGAAGAATCGCCCCCAATACCGCTAACGGAACCAAAAGCTTAGAATCCTTCTGTCCTTTGCGCTCGCTTTTTAAAAGCTCCATGGGGCTTTTAAGGCGAACTTGACGTAGGTTTAAAAGTGACGTTAATACGAATACACAGAAGAACAAACCGCCCGTGAGAGCAAAGGCTATGGGGGCGATGGAAAATGTGCTGCCCGGTGCGGCATGGATGAGCTTTAGAAGTGCTAAAAATAAAAGCCTTCCGAACACCAGCGCGGTGAGAGCCCCTAAGAGTACGCCCGCTAAAAGCGTAATGCAGTTTTCCCAAACGAGTACGCGCCCTACATGCCTGCGCTCAAGCCCCAATATACCGTAAAGCCCGAACTCCTTTTTGCGCCTGCCTACGATGAAGTTGTTGATGTACACCATGAAGAAAAATGCGAATATGGCAAACATCACGATGCCAAAGCTGAAAACCGATCTTGCCGTTTCGCCGCCGGGGACGTTTTTGAGACCGTCTGAAAACAGCAGCCCCGAAATCAAGAGGAACACACCCGATATAATGGATGTTGCGAGGATGTAAGGGACAAAGGTCCTACGGTTCCTTTTAAGGTTGCCCCACGCGAGTTTGAGGAAATATAGTTTAACCAACGTCCGCACCTCCATCTGAGAGTACTGAAAGGTTCTGTACGATGCGCTCGAAAAATGCGTGGTTGGACAGGCTGCCGCGGTAGATCTGCGAGAAGATGTTACCGTCGCGTATGAAAAGCACGCGCGATGCGTAGCTTGCGGCAAACGCGCTGTGTGTTACCATGAGTATGGTCTTGCCCTGCTCGTTGAGACTGTGGAAATTAGCTAATAGGCTTGCGGATGATTTGGAATCGAGCGCTCCGGTTGGCTCGTCGGCAAGTATAATGCGCGGATCGGTGATGACAGCACGCGCCACGGCAGCACGCTGCTTTTCGCCGCCCGAAACTTCATAGGGGTACTTTTTAAGAAGCGGTTCAATGTTCAGCATCTGCGAAACAGCTGTAAGCTTGCGTTCCATTTCTTCAAGCGGCATCTGCGAGAGCACAAGCGGAAGCAGTATGTTATCCTTCAGTGAAAAGGTATCGAGCAAATTGAAATCCTGAAATACAAAGCCGAGATGTTTCCTTCGAAACTGCGAAAGCTCACGCTCGCGAATCGTCGAAAACGCCTTGCCATCTAAAAATACGTCACCCTCTGTTGGGCGGTCAAGCGAGGCTATGATATTCAAAAGTGTCGTTTTGCCGCTGCCTGAAGCGCCCATGATGGCTAAGAATTCGCCTTCCTCTACCTCAAAGCTGACGCGGTTAAGCGCGACGCACGGCGGCGTGCCGAGTTTCGCGCCATAGAGTTTCCTAACATTGATTACCTTTAAAAGTTGTTCCATAACTGCCTCCTTTGTGGGTATGAGGCCATTTTACACAAGTATAGAGGGGGCAAACCATAACGAAGCCTTACAGTTTCGCGCCGCAAACGAACAGTTTTGTCACTTTAACCTTATTGAAATATGGAAGTATCGGTACTTGGGAAACGGAAATACACTATGGTACCCGTACCGAGATTCGATTCCACCTTGAGCTTTACTTTAAGTGCGTCGGCCGCTTTTTTTGCGAGATACAGTCCAATACCGGAAGCGCGGTTATCCGTGCGTCCATTAAAGCCTGTATAGCCTTTGGTGAAAATGCGGGGCAGATCTTCATTTCGTATACCCATACCGCTGTCAGAAACGACAAGCGCACCATTTTCCGCATAAATTTTGATTCCGCCTTCGCTCGTATATTTGAGGGCGTTGGATAATACCTGTTCGAGCACAAAGGCGAGCCAGCGCTTATCACTTAGAACTTGCCATGTAAAGGGGACGATTTCGACTGTGAGCTTTTGGTAAACGAAAAGCACGGAAAACTTCTTCACGCAAGAACGTACAAGCTCGTAAAGGTCGCAAGGTTCGATGATTAGGTCGGAGGAGATATCCGAAAGCTTTACATAACGAAGCGCCAGATCTGCATACCTTTCGATTTTAAAAAGCTCCTGCTTTATAACGCCTGCTTCGTCACCATCCATTTGCGATAACACAAGATGCAATGCTGCAATAGGCGTTTTAATTTGATGCACCCAAAGCGTATAGTATTCAAGCGAGTCAAAGCGCGCCGTTTCAAGCTGCTTTTTTGAGGTCTCGTATGCGTAGGAAAGTTCATGAATTATCGCGGTATACTCCTCCTCGAGCGCATTGTCCGGTACGGGAAGTTCGTAGGCTTGATGCAAAACGGAGGATAAAACCCGCAATAAGTTTCGACGCTTCATAAAAAAGCGCGCACCGTCTATTAGAAGCAGGAGAAATAAAAAGAAGCTTATCAAAAGAACCGTGTAGCGAGCATAGACCATATCCTGATCGCTTAGGTAGGCAACAAGAAGAGTCGTACCGACGGCAAATACATATAAAAGAAGAAGTAAAGCGCGGTATTTGAGGTAGGCGAAAAATGTACGCATGGAGCTTCACCCCGCTTTTATGATTTCGCATCGGGAATAATGGCGTATCCCTTTCCCTTGTGCGTTATGATGCAGTCGGGAAAGCCAGCATCCACCAAAGTTTTACGGAGGCGGTTGACGTTTACGGTGAGCGTATTGTCATCGATAAATGCGTCGGACTCCCATAAGCCGAGCATGAGCTGCTCGCGGCTTACCACGTTCCCCTTATCGGAAAGTAAAATCTGCAAAATACGAGCTTCGTTTTTTGTAAGTTCTGTATATACTCCATCTTTTGTAAGGCAAAGCCTGCCTGTATCGAGCACCGCACCGCAAAACACAAGCCGGTTATCCGTTTCATAATCGTATGCGCGGCGGAGCATCGCCTGTAATTTGGCGATGAGCACCTCCATGGAAACGGGTTTTGTAATATAGTCGTCGCCGCCCGTGTTCATGGCCATTACGATATCCATGTTGTCCGTGCGCGAGGATAGGAATATGACCGGGGCTTTAGATACCTCCCGAATCTTTGAGCACCAGTAGAAGCCGTTGAAGAACGGCAGGGAAATGTCCATCAGCACCAAATGAGGCATAAATCGCTCAAACTCCAAAAGCACGTCGGAAAAATCTTTGACCGCATATGCCTCAAAGCCCCAGCGCGCGAGGTTTTGTTTGATCTCCGACGAGATCACGCCGTCATCCTCGACGATTAAAATACGGTATACCATAGCCGTCCCCTACTAAAGAGATTTTCAACAAGAGTATAGCATAACGCGCTTGCGCGCGTCATAAAAATGACCTGACAAATCCCATCACTATAAAGCGCGCCCCGCATTGGGGCGCGCTTTTTATCAAACCTAGATTCTATATGTTGAAGTTCTTTTGATTCTTTTATTTCTAGAAAAGAATCGTTCCCTTTATAGCTTCTCAAGCACTCCGGACTGTTTATTGAAGTCGTTGATGAGCGCGTCGACTTCGGTGACCTGGTTGTGTATGCCGGTCCAGTAATTGTCGTCATACCACTGGGCGTTGATTTCTTCAACGGTTTTGCCTTGCTGTTCGACCCAGGTGTAGTACTTGAGGTTGTGCACGCGCTTACGGCCTTCGTAGGTAAGCTCTTCCATGTTGTCTGTGCGTATACCGCGCATATGCTCGGAGAAGTCGCGTACGGCGGCGATATCGCTGTATGGACCCTGCTGCTCGTTGAGCTCTTCGATGCGCGAAGTATACATTTCGGAGGAGTCCGTGAGGACTGTTGCGACCACGTCTTTTTCGGTAAGCTCGTAGTACTTGGCCATCTTGATGCAGCAAAGAACGTTTGCAATGCCGGAGATGCCGAGGAGCTGGAGCTGACCGATGAAGCTTTCGGGCACGCCGATTTCTTCGCGGAGGTACTTGTGGCCTTCCTTGGTGTTGAACATACGAAGCAGGTTCTGGCTGTCATTATCATCGACGGCGATGACCATGTCGGTGTTCTTCACGTTATGTACCCATGGCACATGCTTGTCGCCGATGCCTTCGATGCGGTGGCCGCCAAAGCCATTGTTGAGGATGGTGGGGCATTGGAGCGCCTCGCCTACGGCGAGCTTCATATGCGGATGCTGTTCCTTTAAGTAGTCGCCGCTCGACATGGTGCCGGCGGAACCTGAGGTAAAGCACGCGCCTGCAAGCCTTAAGCCTTCACCTTTGAGATCGTGGAACGCTTCATTGATTGCGGGGCCGGTGACCTGATAGTGGAAGAGTACGTTGCCCATTTCTTCGAACTGGTTGAAGATTACGACGTCTTTGCGGGTGGCGCGAAGCTCGTGGGTTTTGTCGAAAATTTCCTTAACGTTGCTTTCACAGCCCGGGGTTGCGATTACTTCGCCCGCAATCTGCTTAAGCCAGTCAAAACGCTCCTTACTCATTTCTGCAGGCAGAATGGCGACGGAGTCGCAGGAGAGAAGCTTGGAGTTGTAGGCACCGCCGCGGCAGTAGTTGCCGGTGGAGGGCCATACAGCCTTATGGTAGGTGGGGTCGAACTGGCCGGTCACAAGACGTGGCACGAGACATCCGAACGATGCGCCAACCTTATGGCAGCCGGTCGGGAACCACTTGCCGACAAGTGCGATGATGCGCGCCTTCACGCCGGTAAGCTCGGAGGGGATTTCGATGTAGTTCACCTTCGAATAGGTGCCGCCCTTCATGGTGGGTTCGTTGTGCCAGTTTACGCGGAAAAGGTTGACGGGGCTTATATCCCACAGGCCAACATTTTTGAGCTTATTCTTGATAACATCAGGAATAAGAGAAGGATCGCGCATTTGGGCAAAGGTCGGAATGACGATATTGTTTTCCTTCGCACGCTCAAGAGCGCGTTCGAGACCCTGCTTGTTTACCGTTAAATCGATCATTTTGTAGCACCCCGTTTGCAGTATTTGTTGATGTGGCGGAGGAAAAATATCCCGCCGCACTGTTAGTGTAGCCTCTTTCGAGAAGCTTGTAAAGCCATTTTCTAAAAATTATTTAGTTTTTCACAAAATATTTTAGCATTATCTCTCCGCGTATGTCAACTCGACGATCTTCGTAAGTATTTCGGCGGTCTTTTCGAGCGACTGTACGGGAATGAATTCGTACTTGCCGTGGAAATTGTGGCCGCCTGTGCAAAGGTTCGGGCAGGGGAGGCCCATGTAGGAAAGGCGCGCGCCGTCGGTGCCTCCGCGAACGGGCACGATAATCGGCTCAACACCGAGCTCACGCATGGCATTTGACGCTGTGTTGATAAGGTGCATATGCGGAAGAATCTTCTCTTTCATGTTATAGTAGGAATCCTTCATTTCAAGCACAATCGTGTTATCGCCGTACTTCTTATTAATATAGGATTTTGCCTGCTCCATGAGCGCCTTTTTATGTGCAAACAAAGCTTTGTCGTGGTCGCGGATGATGTAGCCGAGCACTGCTTTTTCTATCTCGCCTTTCATCTGCGTAAGGTGGAAGAAGCCTTCATAACCCTGAGTATGTTCGGGACGCTGCCATGATGGAAGCAAACTGTCAAACTCCATAGCCACATGCATGGCGTTTAGCATTTTGTCCTTTGCGCTTCCGGGATGGATGCTGCGGCCGTAGGCGATGACGCGCGCATTGGCTGCGTTGAAGTTTTCGTATTCAAGCTCGCCCAAGGCCCCGCCGTCCACGGTGTAGGCAAAATCCGCTTGGAAACCCTCAACATCGAAAAGATCTGCGCCGCGGCCGACTTCTTCATCGGGTGTAAAGCCGATGGAGATTCTGCCGCGCTTAAGCTCCGGGTGGGCAAGCAGGTATTCAGCCATCGTTAAGATTTCGGCGATGCCCGCCTTATCGTCTGCACCCAAAAGTGTACTTCCGTCGGTTACGATGATGTCCTGCCCCACATAGCGCGCCAAATCGGGGAAGCGCTCGACGCTCAGTACATCCGTTTCGCTTAAGGGGATGTCTTTACCATCGTAGTCTTTCACGATACGAGGTTTTACATGCGCGCCGCTAAAATCCGGCGATGTATCCATATGCGCTATAAAACCGAGTGCCGGAAGACCCACCTTCGTCTCCGGTAAAAAACCGTATACATAGGCATGCTCATCCACGCGCACGCCGCTTACGCCCATCTTTTGCATTTCATCGGCGAGGGCTTGCGCTAGGGCAAACTGCTTTTGTGTGCTAGGTGTCGTTGTAGATTCATGATCGGAGCGGGTATCGAAGGCTGCGTATTTCAAAAAGCGTTCTGTGGCGGTTAAACTCATAAAAATTTACCTTCTCTCTCAAAATACTGCATGATGCAACATCGCTTTATTTTACCCCGTATAAGCGATGAAAACAATATAAGGTACAGGTTTTTCGGTGTAAGCATAGCAAGCGGGATACAAAAAATAACATGAATGGATTGAAGTTTTGGCTGTACAAACG
>JAEWZS010000066.1 GCA_023458355.1 Bacillota bacterium | reverse complement strand
TACCGCATTACAGCTGCAGGTTTAAAACGTGAGCATGAACTCAACGAGGAGTGGTTCGATTTTGTTAAAAGCGTAGGAGGGCTTGTGTCGGATGACAAAGCATGAATTTATTGAAACGCTGTCTAAGGCGCTTCGTGCGGCACCCGCGGATGTGATTGCGGAAATACGAAGCGATTTTGAAGAACACTTCGAGGCGGGCATACTCGAGGGCAAGTGTGAGCCGGCCATAGCGGAGGCGCTTGGAGATCCTAAACGCATCGCCAAGCTTTACTTTGCAGACAATGCCGTGAAACGCGCGCGCCAAAAAGCAGATCTTAAAAGTGTATTTTCCATGGTGCTCGCTGTGCTGCGCTTTAAGCTTGGTGGAGGGCTTGCGGTGGCGTCTATTTACCTTATTTGCCTGCTCGTCGCTCTATGTATCTTCCTAAGTGCGTTTGCGCTGCTTCTTATAGGATTTGGTTTAGCGGCGCTCGCCGTCGCCTCGGCCATAAAGCTTTTATGGCATTATTTCTTACTTTATTTAATTGCGCTTTTCCTCTTTGCAAGTGCGGGTGGGCTTACGTTTAACGGCGGCAAGGCCTTTTTCAACAGCACGATTAAAAAAATGCCCCTGTTTGCCGAACGCATGATGGGGCAAAAGCGAAACGGAGGGACTAGGCATGCGTAAGAGCACAAAACTCTATCTCACGGTATTCTTAATAAGCTTTGCTCTCCTTATTGCTATAACGGGAGCACTCGTGCTTACGGGCACAATTTACCACCGCGAATCGCATGAGAGTATTGAACTTAACGATGCGGCATATACGGATGTAGAATTGCATTTAAATAGCGCCTTAATCACGATGGAACCAAACGACATCGGCAATACAAAAGCAAATATCAGCCTTTACGCATGGCGCGGAGATGATTTTAACGCTTCCGAGTATGTACGGCTTACCGTTGAAAACGGTGTGCTCGTTTTAACCGAACTCCCCTTCCCTATGGATTTTTTAGGCTTTTTCCCGCAGCCCTACGCGATGAACATCACGCTTAGCGTACCCCGGGCAATCTATGAAGCTGAGGAGGTGAAGCCATGAAAACGGTTGTCATCACAGGATTTACATCAGGCATAGGCTTTGCTGCGGCAAAAGCGTTTGTAGCGCTTGGCTGGCGCGTCATAGGTGTTGCGCGCGATGAAAAAAGTGCCGAGAAAGCGCAAGCGGCGTTTCGGGCAATCGACCAAAGCGCAGAAACGGAATATTTTCTTGCGGATTTATCCAACCAAAGCGAGGCGGCAACGGCAGCAGATAAGGTATGCGCCTACATTTGCGAAACCTGCGGTGGCAGGCTCGATGCGCTTATCAGCAATGCCGGCGGCGTCCGGAGTGTTTATACCACCACGAAAGAGGGGTATGAATACCAATTTGCGCTCAACCACCTTGCGGGTGTTATGTTTACCTATAAACTTATTGCCTGCCTTAGAGCAGCAAACGGTAGGGTAATCTTTACGGGCAGCAACTCGCACAAGCATATTCGCGTACGCTTTGATGACGTGATGCTTAAAAGGCATTACCATTGCCTTAGAGCCTACAAGCATACAAAGCTTTTGACCATGCTGTTTGCTCGTGCTTTCAACGAGCGCTTTATAGATACAGGCGTGCACGCCTACGTGGTGGATCCGGGGCTCGTGAATACGGCAATCGGCACAAAACAAACAAGCGGTATAGTACGCTTTGTATGGGATATACGTCGGCGTGGTGGCTGTGCGCCGGAGCTTCCCGCGCAGACTTATGTTTACCTTGCTTCCTCCATACCTGCTCCGGACGGCCTTTACTTTAGCCGCTGTAAAAAAAGCGGGTTCAGCCGGTTTGTGAAAAACGATGCGGATGCGAAGAGCGTATTTGCTCTGAGCGAACGCTACTGCGGCATTACATTTTAAGTTCATGCATGCAATGTTAGTAAAGGAGGAACTTGTATGGTATTGATTACGGGCGCTTCGGGCGGGCTAGGCCGAGCTATGGCTATGGAATGTGCGCGGCGCGGTTTTTCCTTGTTCCTTACCGATCGAGACACAAAGGGACTTGACCACATCGGGCGCGGGGTTTCTCTTGCCCACGGTGTAAAGGTTTTTTCCTTCGCGTGCGACCTTACAGATTCTTGCCAAGTAGAGTCGCTGTTTGAAGCGGTAAAAGCTTCGGGCGAACCGATTGATATGCTGTTCAACGTGGCGGGCGTGGACTTTGAAGGCGGCTTCATGGAGCGTGACAGCGCACGGATTCTCAATATTGTTAAACTCAACATTGAAGCAACGCTCCTTGTAACACACGCTGCGCTCGCACAGCGCACTTTAAACGCACCGTTTCACATTATCACGGTTTGCAGCCTCGCCTCCGTTTGCCCAATGCCCCTTAAAGCGACCTATGCGGCAAGCAAACGCTTTTTATTGGATTTCTCCATTGCACTCGGGCAGGAGCTAAAAAACGATAACGTACATGTTTTAGCGCTTTGCCCGGGCGGCATGCCCACCACAAGTGAGGCGCTCTCAGGCATCGATGCGCAGGGAGTTTGGGGGCGTATTACCTCCAACAACCTCGGCACCATCGCAAAAAAAACCATAGACCGCGCGCTCTTAGGCAAGCGTGTTTACGTACCGGGGCTAATAAATCGCACGCTCGCTTCGCTTTCTCGCATGGTTCCACCCGTGTTTGCCGCACGCTTAATCCACCGCCGCTGGGCAGCCGCACAAAAGAAGTGGCTTTCGGCATAACGGCAGAAAATCAACAAAAGGGCCACGGCGCAGTAGACGCCGTGGCCTTTTTCATTTTAAGGATTGCCCGGGAAATAGCTTATCCTAAAATACTTCGTTTTACAGCGGCAAAAGCGCCATGAGTGCACTAAAGCCTATTGCAAAGAAGATACCCAAAACATAGTTCATGACTTTAAACTTAGTTACGCCCAGCATGTTAAGCCCGAGTGCTATAAGAAGAAGCGAACCTACGCATGTCATGTCCGCTATGGCGGCATCGCTTAAGACAGGTGCAATGAAGCCTGCAAGTAACGTTATGGCTCCTTGGTATAAAAACACGGGTATGGCCGAGAACGCAACACCAAAACCGAGCGTTGCGGAGAGCACGATGGCTTGGATAAAGTCGAGCATCGATTTTGTAAACAATATGCTGTGATCGCCTTTAAGACTGCTTGAGAGCGACCCTAGGATTGCCATGGCGCCTACGCAATAAAGCAGAGTCGCCGTAACAAAGCCGTTAGCAAAGCCCATTTCCGCGCCGCGTTTCATACGCGCTTCAATGCGATTGCCGAGGTTTGTCAAGCGAAGGTCCAAATCAAGGAGCGTACCCACGATACTGCCAGCTACAATGGATAGGATGACAGCAAGCACATGTTGGCCTTTAAGCGCGCCGTCGATGCCAATATAGAGCACGCATAACGCAGTGCCTTTTATCACAGCATCCGCTACTTTTTGTGAAATCCCCTTTTTAAGAAGAATACCGATGAGGCTACCTGCTATGATAGCCACTGCATTGACCACGGTTCCGAGCATATTTTCAGTTATACCTGCCTGTTATAAATAAGTTTTACATGCTTTCTGTTGCGGTACATTATAGCATATACCGCAACGAGGTTGAGTGCCATGAGTATACTGATGATGGTACGAGGCTGCATCACGGTGCTGAGTCCGCCTGCAATAAGCTGTCCGAAGATCATACCAAGCACGTTCACCATGGAGAATATTCCGTTAAAGCGGCCGCGCACCTCGTCTTTTACATAGTTTTGCGTAGCCGAAATACGTATGTTAAAAGAAGTAACGCCGAGCATCCCCGTGCAAAGCTCCATCACCATCATTACCGCAACAGGCATGTACAAATAGCTTCCCTCGATGAAGCAGATTGCGGCGTACACAAAAAGAGCAATGCTGAACTTCTTATCTACAGGATAATGGAATTTATAATGCACCACGCCGCCGATGAGCCTGCCGAATGTAGCTATGCTCATCACAAGCGAGTAGATGCCTACGCCTATGCCTTCTTCCGTTTTCATGAAGCGCATTAAAAAGGAAAGCGATTCGGGTATCGCAAATGTGTGTGATTTGAAAAACGGCAGCAATAGCGCACCTGCCGCACCGCTTACGAGCGTGGATACGCAAAAATAGGCGGTTATGGTGAGGAGCCCTTTTTCTGAACGGAGGTAGCTCAACCCACCCTTAAAATCATCCGCATAGCGCCTGAAGCTAAAGCTTGCTTTTTGCGTGTCCTTCATATGCGTTTCGCGTGTTCGAATCCTTGTTTGAAGCACTGCGGCTACGAAAAACGTTGCGGCATTGAAGAGAAAAAGCGGTTCTACGCCAACGGTAGCGTACGCCACACCGGCGACGGGCACCATGATGGTGGTGGCAAGCGGGTAAATGAGGCTTGAAATCGAATAGGCTTTCGAAAAATTCCCCTCGCTTATAAGCATCGGGTAAAAGCTGTCGTAAGATACCGAATACACACTGTCAATAGAGCCTACGAGCATGGTAAACACCAGTATAAGCGGATAGCTCAATAGACTCCTGCTGACAAGAAGACTTACGATTAGGTATAGCCCTGAAGCAAAAAAGTTAAGGGTGTATATCATGCGCTTACGTGAAAACCTGTCGAGATATGGCCCCGCGATAAGCGGCATCACCAAGCGCGGCAAGTTGTTACATACAAGGTAAATCGAATACAGCATGGTGGAGTTGGTATAATCGAGTACCAATAGCCCCATTGCAAAGCCCGAAATGGCGTTGCCGAACATACTTACAATCGTGCCGAGCGTAAGTATGGTGAAATCAGGCGTCCAAAGCTTTTTATTCATAAAGACCTCATAAAAAAACAACCGCCGGGTATACCGACGGCCCAACCTGCAAAAATGAAATTGCGAACTGCGGCCTATGAAACTATATGTGGGAATAAAAACGTAAGCCGCCGGGTTTGCCGACGGCTTTAATTCTATCACGCGGAACAACGGTTTGCAAGAATGAACACCAGGAGAACCGCGCTTATGAGAATGCCTACGATGTTTGCGACACGTCTGAAGCGCTTAAGCTTTTCCTCGTCATACTTTTTTCGAAGCTGCCCGCCGCAATGCGGGCACACATCCATGTGGTCAAGAACATCCTTGCCGCAATGGGAGCAGGAAATTACATGCTTTTTATAGTTAATGAGATCCATACTTACTTAAACCAAACAAATACGCAAAACAACACAAATCCAACCATAATGACCGAGAATACCAGAGAAAACAGCAGCGCCCACTTCATAGATGCAAACAGAATCCTTATGGTGTCCCGCCTTGAAAGCGGTTCTCGGCTTGATGCAGCGTTCTTGTCCGGCCCGCCCTGCTGCTCATCCTTAGGGCCCGACCGGTACCACGGCATACCTTCCACGTTCATTTTAGCAATGACGCGGCCGTCATCGTCTTCATACGTTTTGCGCTGCTTAGCCATAGTTTACTCCATGTTATTTATACAGATGGCACGACACGTAGTGGTCTTCGCTCGCATAATAGGGCTTAGGGACTTCCTTGCTGCAGATATCCATGCATTCACGGCAGCGGGTGTGGAACTTGCAGCCCGAAGGCGGGTTTGCGGGGGAAGGAATACTGCCCTCAAGAATAATGCGCTTCATCTTAACGGTAGGATCCGGTACCGGTATCGCTGAAAACAACGCCTTGGTGTACGGATGCATGGGGTTTTTGAAGATTTCCTTCTTATCGCCGAACTCCACCATGTCGCCAAGATACATAACACCGACCGTATCGGAAATGTGCTCGACAACGGATAGGTCGTGCGAGATGAACAGGTACGCGA
>JAEWZS010000065.1 GCA_023458355.1 Bacillota bacterium | reverse complement strand
ATATGGAGGACATCAAAAACCCCGGCGGTTTTCTTGCGGGTTGTATTCGCAAGGCAGCAATCAGCTATATAAGAAAAACACCACACGCAATGCCTGTGGAACCTACAATACTAGACGACAGGTGCGCGGACGATACGGTTGCCCAAAGCTATATCGAATGGTTAATTGTACTTAACAAGCACCTTGCCTGCTATCAGGAGCATTTGCGACAGGCGTTTATTGCATTTTATTTGGATGGTTATTCTCTGGAGCAGTCCGCTATCCTAGCCAATATGTCGCCAAATGCGCTATCGCAGCAATTCAAACGTATGCGAACACGGCTGAAAACGCAGTCGCCCATGCTCCATACCTTAATGACACTGCTGCCCGTGCTACTATAATGAAACCATCGTTTATAACGCCATTTCAGCCTTAAGGCGGTGAGATTGTGAAGAGAAATATTGTTAAGACATTGCTGGACCATCCGTTTTTTGATTACGCAAGCAAGCGTGGTGTTCTTCTTTCCGAAGAAGAGTCCGCGCAAATTATTTTAGAAGCGCATCCGTCCTTTACTGAGATGATTGAATCAGCAAAAACAAGGTTTTTAGATGAAAATGTTTCGTGGGAAGCGTTTGACGAAGTATTAGCGGCGCGACAAAAGAAAGCTTTTGAGCAAAGTGAAAATGTGCGAAGTTTTCCGGTCCGCCTAAAGCGTCTGGCCGCCGCTTCGCTTTGTCTTATGCTGCTGTTTGCGTTTTTTGTGTTCGTCCCAAGGGGACGCGCGGCAGCGGTAAATCTGTTTGACTTTGTAATAGATGTTATAGGAGACAGGGCAAAGCTTTCCAACCGCTCAAAAGAGGGGAACGGTAATTCTGCAATTTGGGATAACGGTGAAACGCGCGAATATGAAAGCTTCGACGCATTCCATGCGGAAACGGGGTTTACGCCTTTTATTCTTAGCACGGATTGGATAAAGAGCGTAAAAATTACATGTACTTATAGGAACGGATCCGGGTATACCTTCTCTACGGCGAGCTGACCAGCGACGACTTTGCGCTCAAAGAAGGCAGCGCCGTCTACGGTATTGCCTATGTTATCGAGACCTACGGTATCATCGTAAATACGGACCTTTTGACAAAGGCCGGCCATAGCCTCGATGAGATTAAGGATTTCGCATCCTTTAAGGCCGTCGTTGAGGATATCACCGCTCGTAAGGCCGAGCTTGGTTTCTCCGCGTTTACATCCGCCGGTATGGACGGTTCATCCGACTGGAGGTTCAAGACCCACCTCGCCAACCTGCCCATCTACTATGAATACAAGGCAGAAGGAATCGGCTCGACCCCTGCCATCAAGGGCACCTACCTTGATAACTACAAGAATATCTGGGATCTCTACATCAACAACTCTACCACTGCGCCCACAGAGCTTGCTGCCAAGACCGGTAACGACGCGGTGTCCGAGTTTGTAAACGGCGAGGCCGTGTTCTATCAGAACGGCACCTGGGCATACAACGACGTTTCCTCCCTCGGGGACGAAAATCTCTACATGCTGCCCATCTACATCGGCGCCGAAGGCGAACAGAACCAGGGCCTTTGCACGGGTTCCGAAAACTTCTGGTGCGTGAACAAGAATGCATCCGAAGAAGACATCCAGGCTACCCTCGATTTCCTCTACTGGGTTGTCACCTCCGAAACAGGCACCACCGCGCTGGCGGATAAAATGGGCTTCGTCTGCCCGTTCAAGAGCGCTAAGCCTTCCGCCAACCCCCTCATCAAGGTCGCGGATGAATACATTGCAAACGGCAAAACCGCGGTTGCATGGTGCTTTGCTACCATGCCCTCCGAAGAGTGGAAGAACGGTGTAGGTTCTGCACTTACCGCGTATGCTGCGGGCACCGGCACATGGGATGCGGTCGTGACCGCATTCGTGGACGGCTGGGCAACCGAATATCAGCTTACAAACGGCTAATTGACGAAGAACTAACCTAACCAGTACAATAAAAGGGGCGGGCGCATAACGCCCGCTCCTTTAATACTACAAATGAAATCGAAACTGAATTCAAAAAACTGGAGGAAGCCGTATGGTAAAATCGATGAAAAAGTATTGGCCGTTGTTCGTGCTGCCTACGCTCGCCGCATTTGTCATCGGCTTTTTAATCCCTTTTGCAGAGGGTATCTATCTTTCCTTCTGTAAGTTTACCACCGTGAAGGATGCGACATGGGTGGGGCTTGATAATTACATCAAAGTGTTCTCTATCGATACGACGTTTAAAAATGCGTTCGGCTTTACTGCGGTGTTTACTGTAGTTACTACGGTTTTCATCAATGTTATTGCGTTTAGTGTAGCACTTCTTCTCACGCGAGGCATACGAGGCACGAACTTCTTTCGCTCGGTGTTTTTCATGCCCAATCTCATCGGCGGCATCGTTCTTGGCTACATCTGGCAGATACTCTTAAACGGGCTATTGATATTGTTGGAAAAGCCGCTTCTGTCGCTCAACGCAACCTATGGGTTTTGGGGGCTTGTGATACTCATGTGCTGGCAGCAGATCGGCTACATGATGATTATCTACATTGCAGGGCTTCAAAACGTGCCAGGGGAACTGATAGAGGCTTCGCGCATCGACGGGGCGAATAAATGGCATACGCTGTGGAAAATTAAAATCCCCATGGTCATGCCATCCATAACCATCTGCACCTTCCTCACACTGACAAATTCCTTTAAACTGTTCGATCAGAACCTTTCGCTTACGGGCGGCGAACCCGCGCATGCTTCCGAAATGCTTGCGCTCAACATCTATAATACCTTCTATGCCCGCGCAGGTGCGCAATGGAAGGGAATGGGGCAGGCAAAGGCGATGGTGTTCTTTTTGCTGGTAGTCGTAATCGCACTCATTCAGCTTAGGCTCACACGCTCCAAGGAGGTGGAAAGCTAATGCAAAAGGAAAAACGCTCAAACAGCATATGGAGCCTTGTTTTGCTCGTCTTCTCGTTGGGGTGGATATACCCAATCGTGATGATTTTCCTCAACTCGCTCAAGCAGGAGCGCGCCATCACCACATCGTCGGCGTTTAATTTCCCCACGGCGGAAACATTTGACGGAATTGTGAACTATCTTCGCGCCATAGAATCACAGGGGTTTTTGAAAAGCTTCGGCTACAGTTTGTTTATAACGATTTCCTCTGTAGCGCTTATACTTGTTTGCTGCTCCATGTGCGCGTGGTTCATCACCCGCGTGAAGGGGCCATTCTCGCGCATCATCTATTTATTGTGCGTGTTTTCCATGGTTGTGCCCTTCCAGATGGTTATGTTTACGCTCTCGCAGACAGCAGATGCTTTGGGTCTCAACACGCCTTGGAATCTGTGCATTATCTATCTCGGCTTTGGCGCGGGGCTTGCGGTATTTATGTTTGCTGGCTTTGTAAAATCTATCCCGATTGAAATAGAAGAGGCAGCTATGATCGACGGCTGCAGCCCTTTGCAGACGTTTTTTAACATCGTAGTGCCTATACTTAAACCCACGCTCATTTCCGTAGGTATATTGGAAACCATGTGGATATGGAACGATTACCTTTTGCCATACCTCGTGCTGGACCTCAAAAAGTATATGACCATCCCCATGCTCATACAGTATTTTCGCGGCAGCTATGGCAGCGTCGAGATGGGGCCTCTCATGGCGAGCATTATGCTTACGATTATACCTGTCATCATTGTCTATCTGGTATGCCAGAAATATATCATTAAAGGCGTCATAGCAGGCGCCGTAAAGGGATAAAGAATCGAATGGAACGCTCAAGCGGTATACTTCTCCCCGTGTTCTCGTTGCCCTCAGCGGGCGGCATCGGAACGTTTGGCAAAGATGCCTACGATTTTGTGGACTTTTTAAACGCAGCCGGCCAGAGTTACTGGCAGCTATTACCTCTTGGGCCTACAAGCTACGGTGACTCGCCTTATCAATCCTTCTCCGCTTATGCGGGTAACCCCTACTTTATCGACCCGGGCCTCCTTATGGAGGAAGGGCTTTTGACAAAAGAGGAGTTTCTTTTGTATGCTAACGAGGATTCTGAGTCTGTCGATTACGCGGCGGTTTATGAAACGCGTTTTGAGCTTCTTAAGCTTGCCGCAAAGCGCGGCCTTATAAAGGACGCCTCGGCATTTGCGCGTTTTCAAACAGAAAACGAGAACTGGCTTAAGGATTACACGCTTTTTATGGCGCTCAAGCGCTATTTTCAAATGCGCTCATGGACTGAATGGGAGGACGATGACATACGTTTGAGAAAAAGTGTGGCTATGGAGCATTACAGCAAGCTTCTCTCAACAGATATGGAGATCATCGCCTATGAGCAGTATAAATTTTATGAGCAGTACACTTCACTTCGCGATTACGCGCATCAAAAGGGTGTAAAATTCCTGGGTGATCTTCCCATCTACGTCGCCATGGATTCTGCGGACGTATGGGCAAGCCCCGAGAACTTTTTGCTGGACGAAAGCCTTAACCCCATCGCGGTCGCCGGCGTTCCGCCCGATCATTTTACGAAGACCGGGCAGCTTTGGGGCAACCCGTTATACCGCTGGGAGGATATGAAAAAGAGCGGTTACGCATGGTGGAAGGCACGTATCCGCGGTGCAAACATGCTTTATGACGCAATCCGCATCGATCATTTTCGCGGATTTGCAGGCTATTGGAGCGTGGACGCAAAAGAAAGTACAGCCGTGAACGGCAAGTGGGTGCAAGGGCCGGGAGCAGATTTCATCCGGACACTTAGGGATGCCTCTGAGGGTATGGAAATTATCGCCGAAGACCTCGGGTACCTCGATGCATCCGTACATGAGCTTTTAAAACTCTCGGGCTTTCCGGGTATGAAAGTGCTCGAATTTGCGTTCGATTCACGCGAGCCGAGCGATTATTTGCCGCACACCTATCCCGAGAACTGCGTGTGTTACCTCGGTACACACGATAACCCGCCCATACTCGCATGGTTGGAAGAGACCGCACCTGAAGATTTGGAATTTGCAAAGGAATATCTCGGCTTAAACGAAAAGGAGGGTTTTTCCTTAGGTCTTCTTCGCGGAGGCATGGGCAGTGTGGCGACACTTTTCGTGGCGCAAATGCAGGATTGGCTTAACTTAGGTAAAGAGAGCCGTACCAATATACCCGGCACCTTAGGCGGCAACTGGAAATGGCGCATGAAAAAAGGCGCACTTTCGGACGAGCTTGCACAAAAAATACGGCGCATGAGCTATATCTACGGCAGGGCGGGAAAACCATAAACACCGGAAAGCCTAGTTTTAGAGTACACCTAAAAAGACATCCGGTTTGTAAGAACAAGCCGGATTTTAAGTTCAAAGCTAAGTATGCTATAATGAATTCAGTGAATACAAATACACACTTACATGAGAGAGGGATTACCATTGTCACATCTAAAGGTCAAGGATTATCTTGAAAGTGTCAAATTAGGTGATCGTCATATCGTTTGGGGCCAGGTTAGTGATACGGTGGAAAGTGCCGCTAAGGCTGTAGGATGCGAACCTGCGCAAATTGTCAAAACGATGTCGTTTCTGCAAAGTGATGGGCCGGTAGTTATAGCCATAGCTGGTGATGCCAAGGTTAACAGCGGTAAGTACAAGGCGACTTTTCAGCAAAAAGCGGTAATGATACCCGGTGACCAAGTGGAGGAATTAACCGGCTTTCCCCCCGGCGCCGTTTGTCCGTTCGCTTTGAAAGAAGGAGTCAAAGTATATTTAGACACCTCAACGAAACGTTTTGATATCATTCATGTATCGGGAGGCAGTATAGATAGTACGGTCGAGCTATCGCTTGCAGAGTTGGAAAAGCATTCTTCTTCGGCGGGGTGGGTTGATGTGTGTAAGGGTTGGTATGGCGAATAACCTTAAAAAGTTTACTATGTAGGCGAAGGATACGCTATTTTAACTGCCGAATTGCAGATATTACGTGGAAACCGTGTGCTTCAATGATGAAACACACGGTTTTTTGTTACTCTGTGCCCGGGTGAATGCCTAGGCTTTTATAAAATCAAGCAATTCCGTCATTTCTCCGACATAACACACATGAAGTGCATGCAATGCGCGCGTGCATGCCGTATAAAGGTAGAGCCGTTCATCCGGTGTGTAATTCTCTTTGCTTGCGTTATA
>JAEWZS010000064.1 GCA_023458355.1 Bacillota bacterium | reverse complement strand
AGAATATAGGTGATGTTATATTGGTTCACCTGCCATATCGCATACAGCGTTATGTTTCCGGTGGTCGAGTTAATGGGGTTGCCGGAGGAACCTGCCGAAATATTCGCGGTTGCTGCATTCCCATCTTTATCCCAGCCGAGGAACGTGTAGCCGAAACGATTGACATCGCCCTGCGAAGCTGCGGTGAATGTGGACTGCGGGCTGATGCCGCTGTAAAGGTAGGTGTCTACGGGGGTCGTACCACTGCCGCTGTTCAGATCGTAAGTGACGCGGAACTCATCTTTGTCGGCAACGCCGTCACGGTCCGTATCCACTTCCCAATTAGCGACGAAGTGCTTATTACCCGTACTGCCGTGTGGGATGATGCCCTCGGGCTCCCAGCCGGTGAATACGTAACCCGGCTTTTTGGGATTGTTAAGTGTGATTGTCGGGAAGAGGACGTTATATACCGGTGGGTTGAGGTTTACTGCACCTTCTACCCCACCGTAAGTGATGCTATAAGGGATAGGAAGCCACCAGCCATACACATCGGTATTCCTGTTTATGTTTGTGTAGCTATGGAGCCATGACACGAACCGGAAACCGTTATAAATATCAGTAGCCGGAGGTGTGGCGCTGCCGCCGAAGTTTACGGCCTCCGTTTTAAGCAATTCTCCGTACATACCGAAGAATTTCACGGTGTAGGTGTTGATCTGCCACTGCGCATAAAGTGTGATGTTTGAGGTTCCAAATGTAACAGATTCGGCCACACCGCTGTTTGCCGAAGTGCCCCAGCCAAGGAATGTATAACCTTGTTTAAAGAGGCTGTAGGGTTTTGCTGCAAAAGATGTCACTGTTTGACCGATTGTATAGCCGCCGACTGCAGCGGGGATCGCCCCGGTGCCACCGTTTCTATTGTAGAACAATGTGTAGGTTTCCGCATTCCAGCGCGCGTACAGTTCAATATCGGAGTTTTGTATTATTACGGAGGTTACCTTAGAACCGCCGGGGGTAAGGCTCCAGCCATCAAATGTATAGCCCGGGTATACAATGCCTGCAGGCAGGCCTGCAAGACCGGATACCGTTGTGCCGTTTGCGAGTGTTGTCGATGCAGGCGGGGTGCCGGCCGCGCCATTGAGATTATAGCTCAATATGTATTCGTCTATCCCCCAGATGGCGGTAAATGTTTTTGCACCGGTTGACCCGGCGGGGATGCCCGTGGTCGAAGCACCGTTTTCCTGCCATTCGATAAACCTATATCCAACTTTGGTGGGGTCTGAAAGCGTAACGGAGGATTCTACGGTGTAAGTGGAAGGGTTCGAGCCATTGTTCGTACCGCCATCAAGGTTGTAGTTGATGTTGTACGAAATCGGCTCAAAGCTTGCCGTGAAGCTTAAATCAGTTGTAATCTTTTCACTACCCGCAGGAAGCGAAGGAGACCACTCTTTAAACGCATAGCCGGTATTGCCATTTGGCGTAGGTACCGCAATATTGCTCCACGGAGTATTGTAGTTGACGATGGACGAAGTGCTTCCTGAAAGGCTGCCGTTAGCACCCGCCGTAAAGGTAACGGTTTGGGTTTTTATGCCCCACACACCGAAGAAATGGATGGTACCCTGCTCCGTAATTATATAGGAGGCACCTTCTTCATAATAGGGCGCTGACCCGCTCCCGCTCCTTGACCAGCCCAGAAAGGTATATCCTTGAGGATAAGTCGGTGGCGATGCCAACGTGATCGTGGCGGAATTGTATGTAGTCTCGCTTACGCCGTTGCCGCCGACAGGATAATTGTAGTGATATTTAACTGTATAGGAAGGGGCCGGGGTTGGGGTTGGGATTGGGGTCGGAGTCGTATGCGGGGGCCTACGCTGCAGCTCAAACTCAGCGCCCGGCTCATCAGTGATTTCTGCCGAAGGCGTTATGGTAGGCTCAGGAACCGGTGTTGTAGTAGGCTCGGGGTTCTTAATCTCTCCGCCGACAACGGGGATCTCCCCTTCTGCCTGCGCAATCGCATATAGCGGTTGCGTCAACATCAGGATGGCTATCAATAAGCCCAATACTCTCTTCAACATAATATTTATCTCTCTTTCGTAAAAGCTTTCTTGGTGTAATTTCTGTTGCCGCGTGTTATGCGGCGGGAGCGTTTTCCAACGCCTTTTAACAATAATTACTAATCTGTGTTTACATCATAAACCATGCCGGTTACAGGGCAGTTACATTATCATATTTTTTGCGATTTATTTCTTACAGCTAAAAGTAAGAGGCCGCAACGTCACGGCGTTGCGGCCTCTAATTATTGCTATTTGAAAATTTACTTCGCAGCCAGCGCAAGGATGGCGTCAGCCATCATTTTTGTGTTGAACATGAGGTCTTCGATGCTGATAAACTCGTTAGGCATATGCACGGGACTTTCGACACCCGGTCGTTCGCAGCCAAATGCCACGGCATTTTCTATGGCACGGGCATACGTGCCGCCGCCGATTTTAAGCGGAGGCAGGTATTCGCCTGCTCGTTCCTCATATACCCTTAACAGCTTTTGTACGAGTTCGCTATCGGGGTCTACATAATGCCCCGGGGTGTAGCTATAGCTATCGCGAATAAGCCCCGCACCGGCAAAACCGCTGTCAAGTTTATTTACAATCTCAGACTCAGGCAAAGTAATCGGTGCGCGGATATCGAGCGTGAGCTCACGGATACCCCTTTCATCCCAATTCATAATACCTACGTTGAGCGTGAGGGGGCCGGAATCGTCGGATGCTTTCAGGCCAATGCTCATGCCGTCGGTCTCAAGCTTAAACAGCTCCCGAAGTGCACTTATCGTTAAAGCATCCTCTCCCTCGAGCGGAAGCTTCGTGAGCACATCTATGAGCGCCAAAAGAGCGTTTTTACCCTGTTCGGGCATTGAGGCATGCGCGCTTAAGCCTTTTGCAGCAATCTCGCAAACGGCATCGTCTTTTTTTGTAACCTCAAAAAAGAATACACTGCCCCATGCATAAGCATCGGTCACGGGCAGCACGCGTTCGATGCTCAGCGGCACCGTGGCTACGGCATACCCCGGAACCACATTGGGACGTGTGCCTGCTTGGATTTTCAACTTGGAAGCGAATTCCTTTTTATAGCTGCCGCGGAAAATTGCCTTTTCTGAATTGACAAGGGGATATTCCGCGTCCGGCGAAAACGCCAGCTCAGGCATTTTTTCGTGCGCCCTATAATGTGCCATGCACTGCCAGCCGCTTTCCTCATCACAGCCTAAGAGCACGCGTACTTTGCGCTTTAAAGGAATATTGCATGATTTGATCGCAGCTAACGCATAAAGTACGGCAATGGCCGGTCCCTTATCGTCTAAAGTACCGCGGCCGTACATTTTGCCGTTATCAATTACTGCGCCGTAGGGCGGATAGTCCCATCCGGTTCCCTCAGGCACCACGTCGAGGTGGCACATTACACCGAGGGTTTCCTGCCCAGCACCGTAGTCGGCGTAGCCTATGTAGCCGTCCATATCCTTTGTAGAAAAACCCAAACTCCTCGCCAAATCGAGCGTTTCCGTAAGGCATTTTTGCACTTCGGAGCCAAACGGCGCACCCGGCTCAGGAGACGTTTCCACGCTTTTTGCCTGAATGCACTTTTGCAGCGATTGAACGATTTCACTTTGGTGTTCGTCGATCCATGTATCTACGGCGGGATTCATGTGAATATCCTCCTTAAGCTTAGGTCGAGTGGCTTATTTTTTTATATCATAAGACAAAACGGGAATTATTGCAATCTAACACGGCTAAACCAAACCCGGGCAGCTGTACGCAGCCGACCGGGTTTAAAATAGCCATTTTCTTCTAGTTGAGCGAGCCGAAACCGCGGCCGAGAACCTCTTTGGTTTCAATAATGGAGAAAAGCGCATTCTCGTCTATGGATTTTACAATACGCTTAGCGCCTGCTAGCTGGGAAGTCTTAAGAATGATGTATACGAGCTTGCGCGGCTGGCCTGTATAGGCACCCTCGGCGGGGATATAGGTAACGCCGCGGCGCAGCTCCGAAATGACCTGTGGGGCGATCTCATCCCATTTTTCGGAAATAATGAACACTGTAACAGTACGGTTTAGGCCTACGATGGCGGCATTGAATGCGGTATTAGATACAAACATGGCAAGCATTGACATAAGTCCCAGCTCAAGCCCACTTACGGCAGCAAGCACCGCCATGATGACCATGTTGTACAAAATTGAAAACGTGCCCATCGGGATAGAATACCTGCGGCTTAGCACAGCGGCTATCACGTCCATACCGCCCATGGTTGCTTCACGCTTCACGATGGGTGCTGCGGTGATACCAATGATTGCAGCGCCGGCAAGCGCGCTGATGATAGGGTTTTCAATGTGAAAATCCACACCGCGCGAAAGTGCTAATGAAACGGAAAAAAGCACCGTGGCTATAAGGCTGAAAAGCACAAACTTGAAGTTGAGCGATCGCCAGCCGACGATGCAAACGGGTATGTTGAGCACGATAATGATAATCCACGATGGAATTTGAAACAGATACTCAACAAGCAAAGCTACACCTGTAATACCGCTTGACAGAAATTGATGCGGCACATAAAAGCCGTTAACGGCAACCGCCTGTGTTGCTGATACGACGACGATGAGCAATAATGTAATGAGATCCTGTTTTAAGTCAAAGCCTACTTTTTTCTTATCTACCGGCATGGATATCCTCCCTACCTTTCATGAATATAATCATACTAGAAACACAAAAAAGTGCAAGAGCGGGTATGTAAACAAAAAAGCACCATTCATGCGACATGCATTATAGCGCTTTATCCGTAAGCATAACGACGGATATAATCCGCCTCTATGTTGTATGAAATGATCGTTCAGACAATACTCTTAAACCGGTTTTTCCTCCGGGAGACCGTTGTTGATACCCACCATCTGCTCTACGGGTATGGTGAAGCAAATACCGTTCACGGGTGAACCCGGACCTGCTTTTTCCTTGATGGCGTCGATTACCCTGTCTGCTGTTTCCTTATCTACAAGGCAAAGAACCATTTCCTTTTCGGTATCAACGGAAATGCCCATGATGGATTTATGTATAGAGCCAAACCCGCGCGCGTTTAAAATAGTTGCGCCGCGTGCACCGACAGAACGGGCAATCTCTATGGCTGCTTCAGCAAAGCCGGCATTTATTACAATGTATAGCGCTCTAATGTTCGTGCTATTATCCATTTTACTTGTTCTCCTGTTCTTAATATGCGGTTATCCTGCGGGTCACCTTCCACAAAGTCCGTCTATGTGACAGGTTAGGCCGCTGACAGCCTATCTACGCGCATAATGAAGGCGATGCCCGTATTCGGCTTGTCGAAGTGGAATTTATCGATGAGCATTTTAAACATTGCGTCGGTCTTTTCTCTGGGCAGCAGACACGTGATAAGTACCTTATGCTCCTCAGGCACAAGTCCTAAAACGTCCTTAATATAACTTGCTTCCACGGAACCTCTGCAATATATTACCTTGATAAGCCGCCCACCCGCTTCCGAGAGAGCATCAAGGAGTGCTTCTTTTTTCTTTCTTCCGGCGATGATCGATAAATATACGATTCCGCCGCATGGATTACAGTTCACGTTGGGGTACCTCCGAATGTGTGGTCGTTTCATCGACGGGTTCTTCGTCATCCATACCCTGTAATTCCGCCGTTACGAGTACAGAATCGCTATCTTCAAAATCTGCCGCAGCTTCAGCATCTGTAAGTTCCGGTGCTTCGATGGCCGCTTCCTCTGAGGCATCGTTCAACTCGTCAGCATCCTCCTCATGAGATACGGCAAACGATTGAAGCTCTCCCATCTCGAGAAGTTCGGCATCTTCCATGCGTTTTTGTTCGGCCTTGCGCCGAATGTCATAGATTATACCCAATGCCTGTACCGTAATCAAGGGGGTTACCGAAATAAAGGCGATGATGCCAAAGCCGTTTGTCAACACAGATTGCGCGCCAACGCCTGTATTTTTTGCAACAGCCTGTGCAGCGCCCAGCGTGAGCGGTGTTAAAAATGCCGATGTAAGAGCACCGCCCGAGACACCGCCTGAGTCAAATGCAAGGCCGACGAAGAGCTTAGATGTAAACGGCATCATGATAAGCGCGATAAAGTATAGCGGTACGAGGAACCAAAGTATATTAATTTGCGTAAGTATTTTTATCATAGCAAGAATTGCCGCAAAACCTATACCGATGGCGAGTGCAAGGCGAATCGTAAGCTTTTTGATATGACCGTTTGTGATCTCCTCAAGCTGCTCGCCCAATACCGTCACCGCAGGTTCGGTAAGCGTAATTGCCGCACCCAAAATGAAGCTCACAATGAGCAGCAAGTATTGAAACCAATCAGGACGAGAGGGGTCTAAAAATACCGATCCTATATACTCCCCTGCAAACGCAAATCCGTAATCGATACCGGTAAGGAAAATAAGCAGACCCACATAAACGACAATCGACCCGAAAAGTATTCCGCGAATCTCCTTTTTGGCAAGCTTGATGAGGAATATCTGAAACGGTAAAAAAACTGCCAATACCGGAACAAGCGCGAGTGCGACATTTCCGATGTTATTTACGGTGATCTCTAAGAGGTTGTCGGCCGCACCGGGGTTGTAAATGCCTGCAGGCGGAAACTCCCCGCCGTAGGAAACGTTTAAAATAATACCGTAGACGAAAAGTGCCAAAATGGGACCTACGGAAGCGAGTCCTATTATGCCGAATGTATCGTCGTTGGTTTTGTGCTTTGACATGGTAGCGGATGCACCTAAGCCGAGTGCTAAAATGAAGGGCACAGAAATATCGCCCGTTGTTGCGCCGCTGCCATCAAATGCGAGCGCTACAAACTCCTCCGGTACAAAAATTACAACGAAGAAAACCAAAACATAAAGCGCAGCAAAAACAATTTTAATATTGAGGTCTTTTATGATACGCCATAGTGCGAATCCCACAAACACCCCTATGCCGATGCTCATCACCCATACAAAGGTTCTCGCATTTACGAAGTCCATGACCATGTTGGTCTGGTGCGCAAGCACAGCCAGAGCAGGTTCCGCAACGGTCGCCACAAGCCCGAACACAACACCGGTGAGTATAATGAAAATCACCTTTTCAAGCCTAATCAAAGAGCTACCGACAAGCTTCCCGATAGGAAGTATGCTGTGGTCGAGACCAACCAAAAACAACGCCTGACCGATAACCACGCCCAAATACCCAAGTGTGAGCTTGACGTAATCATAAACATTCGCTAAAGGTGCAAGAAAACCGCAGACCAACAAAATGATGGCCGCAAGCGGCAGAGATGATAAAAATACTTCTTTAAGCGTGTTAACAAACTTCATACTACTATTATAGCTTAAAATTCAAATTGGCTTCAACAGATTTTTCCGACAAAGTCTATGTTTTGCGAAAACAATGTGTAACATTATGAATGATGTTTCGTCACAATGTTATAAATTTTCCGACGTTTCAGCGAAGATGCCATTGATTGCGCATTTTGCTCCACTTTTATATTTTCCTTGATAGATGAAATCATCGCGCATAGAATAGATTTAAGGTGCATGTTAAAAAAGTGGCCTTTGTCACTTGGTGGGATGCACTCCCATGGTCTCAACGTGGAGGTGATTGCTTTGTCCGTTTGGTTTGCTATGCTCTTGGGACTCGTGCAAGGGGTAACGGAATTTTTGCCGATTTCAAGCTCAGGGCATTTGGTACTTTTGCAAAAGGTGCTGGGGATTGATACCGAGGCTTCGTTGTTTTTTGATACCATGCTGCACCTTGGCACGCTCATCGCAGTTTGCGTGGTGTTTTACCGAGAAATATGGGATATGCTTAAAAAACCCATCCAAAAAAAGGTGGGGCTGCTTCTCATTTCCACAGCGATAACTGTAGTAATCACGCTTCTTTTCAGAGATTTTTTTGAATCATCGTTTAGCGGCGCGTTTTTAGGCATAGAGTTTTTGATTACGTCAGCCATACTGTTTCTCAACGAAAAAATTGCGCATGGCAGAAAAACCATTTCCGAGATGAAGGTTCTGGAAGCCGCGGGCGTTGGTCTCATGCAAGGCATATCCGTTTTACCGGCTGTATCCCGCTCGGGTGCAACCATCGCCGGCAGTCGCTTCTTCGGGCTGAAAAAGAAGGATGCTGCCGAGTTCTCGTTTTTGCTCTCCATCCCCGCCATTATGGGTTCCGTGGTGCTGCAGCTTCCAAACGTCATAAAAACGAGCATACATACCGAACCTTGGGGAGCCATTTTCTTAGGAATGCTCTTTGCCTGTGTGAGTGGATATTTTGCCATACGCTTTATGATACGACTCATTGTAAAAAAGAGTCTCGTAGGTTTTGCATGGTATACAGCGGCGCTCGGCGTGTTGATATTGCTCGATCAACTTGTGTTCCGCGTGTTTTTTACCGGTTAATATCGAATCAAACTACCGCTTAAGGGAGCAGGATGCATGGAAGCCCCAATCCACAAAGCCTATATACGGGACGAGCCTCACAGCAAAACGGTGATTCTGTTTATCCACGGCATATTGGGAACGCCCTGCCATTTTGCGGACTTTATAAAAAGGGTGCCGGAATCTATTTCGGTGCATAACATTTTGCTTGACGGCCACGGTGAAACATTTCGCGAGTTTTCAAGAAGCTCTGTTTCTCAATGGAAAAAGACTGTATTTTCAAAGCTCGGCCACCTATCCGAGCATTATGATAACATCATTATCGTTGGGCATTCTTTGGGCACCTTGCTCGCCATGGATGCAGCACCTCATTTTCATGAAAAAATAAAGCAGCTGTTTTTGATTGCTGTACCTTTAATAATCTCACTCAAGCCCAATGCGGTTTCAAATTCGCTTAAGGTTATGCTAAACCGCGTGCGACCTTGCGATAAAGTAGCTGTGGCCGCAAAAGCGGCCTGCAGTATAGCACTTACAAAAAACCCTCTCGCTTGTATTTTAAGCATACCGCGTTATCTGGAGCTTTTTTCTGAAGCGCGGCGCGCGCGAAGTGCCATAAGCACGCTTTCTCAAAAAACAGTCGTTTTTCAATCCGGCAAAGACGAAATCGTATCCATGAAATCATGTAAACACCTAAGTAAGAACCCAAATATAACCGTTTCTGTGATGCCTAAATCAATGCATTACTATTACGACGAAGCGGAATATCAAGAAATGCTCAAGCAATTTGAAAATACCATAGCTCCGTTTTGCGCTCCGATTTGACATCTTACATATATAGATACTGTTACATCTACTTGAGGAGGGACAAGCCATGACCGAACACAAAAAGAGCATTGTCTACCAAATCTGGCCGCGCTCGTTTTATGACACCGACGGCGACGGCATCGGCGACCTCAACGGCATACGAGAAAAGCTTCCGTATCTTCAAGACCTCGGCGTGGACATCGTATGGCTGTCGCCCGTATACGCTTCACCTAATACGGATTACGGCTATGATATTTCCGATTATTACACCATCCATCCGGATTTCGGAGCCATGGCGGATTTTGATGCACTATTAAGCGAAGCAAAAGCGCGCAAAATCGGCATCGTGATGGACCTTGTTGCAAACCACACCTCCGATCAGTGTGCATGGTTTCAAGAGGCAATTGCGGATAAGAACTCCAAATACCGCGATTATTACATTTTCCGTGAAGGTAAAAACGGCTCTGCACCCAATAACTGGATGTCGTTTTTCGGCGGCAGCGCGTGGCAGAAGGACGAAAAAAGCGGCGAGTATTATCTTACAACCTTCACGCCCAACCAGTGTGACCTCAATTGGGAAAACGAAGACCTTCGAAAAGACATATACGACATGATGCGCTTCTGGCTCGACAAGGGCGTTGCGGGATTTCGCATGGACGTCATCAACACCATCAAAAAGCCATTGAATTTCCCCGATAAGCACCCCCATAAAAAAGGGCTGCAATTCCCCGGGGAGCTCATATGCGACCTCGAAGGCGTACACGATTTCTTAAAGGAGATGAACCGGGAGGTACTGAAGCCCTACAACTGCTTTACCGTGGGCGAAGGTGCCCTAACCGGGCAAAGATCGGTGGCGCGCTATACAGATCCTAAAAACAGCGAACTTGAAATGATGTTCCAGTTCGACCTTGCACTTTTGGGCTGCGGGCCGCTCGGTAAATTCGATTTCAGAAAGCTTTACCGTTGGAACGTGCTCGATTTTAAGAACGTGGTATCCTCGTGGCAAATCTCCATGCAGGAAAATAATGGCTGGGTGGGCAACTACCTTTCAAACCATGACCAGCCGCGGCAGGTGTCACGCTTCGGCAACGATAAAAACTTCCGCCGCGAGAGCGCAAAGGCTCTGGCGCTAATAAACCTCACGCTTCGGGGCACGGCGTTTATCTACCAAGGCGAAGAAATCGGCATGACCAACTGCCGCTTGGAGGAAAGCGAGTGGAAAGATTACGAAGCAAAAAACACCTATTCGCTTTTGCAAAGCATGATGCATGTTCCAAAGCGGATTGCCCGCCGTATCATACAAAACATGACGCGCGACAACGCCCGTACGCCCGTGCAGTGGAACGATTCGACAAACGCCGGGTTCACAACAGGCACACCATGGCTTAAGGTAAACCCGAATTACAAAGAAGTGAATCTTGAAGCGGAGCTTCACGAGGGCGGCATAGCGTCGTTTTACAAAAAGGCAATTGCACTTCGCAAAGCGCATGATGTTCTTACTTACGGCCTGTATGCACCTGTCGACAAGGACAACCGCAGCGTAATCGCCTACACCCGTACAGACAAAACGGAAAAACTTCTTATCGCGGTCAACCTTACCGGAAAACCTGCCGATGTTAAGCTTATTAACGCGAATGCGGCGTGCATCTTTTCTACGCACGGTGTACGCGAATATGCCCCCAAACTGCGCCTTGCGCCGTATGAGGGCATAGTGTTTACAATAACAGAGAATTGATTGTCGCTTTCATTTTTAACCGTTAATCCGGCGATTCTTCCTGAGCAGATGCTTCCTTGAGCATTTGCTCTTCTTTTTTCTTAATCCTTGTATTCACCCAATCTGACAACAGTGTATAAAGTACTGCCATCACCGGTACCGCAAGAACAATTCCCGTGATGCCGTAAAGCCCGCCGAACAAAAGCATTGCGACGATTACCCACATGCCCGAAAGCCCTACGGCGTTTCCGACTACGCGCGGGTAAAACAGGTTTTCCTCGATTTGCTGCACGGCGATGATGAACACGATAAACCACAGCGCCATAGGCGGATTCACCATTAAAATGATGAGCGCTCCCAAAATGCCGCTCACCCACGGCCCGATGATGGGAGCCAGCTGCGTGATACCAACCATAAAGCTTATGAGGAGCGGATACGGGAAGCCGAATATCTGCATGCCGATAAAGCACAGCGTTCCCAAAATAGCGCACTCGGCTATCATGCCAAAGAAGTAGCGGTTGAATACATTGTTGGTGCGCGCGCAAACGTCCAAAATGCGGCTTGCAGTATTTTGGCTGAACACTGCATGTATAAGTTTTTTGAGCTGGTTGAGAAGCTTTTCCTTGTGAAAAAGCGTGTACATGCTAAAGATGAGTGCGATAATCCCGCTGAACACGCCCGTTACCACATTGAAAGTTACCTTAAGTGCAGCCGTAGCAGCGGCTGCAATCCATGTGTCGAGCTTTGATAAAATGCCCTGCAAGACAGTGCGTACCTTTTCCTCCACACCGTCGCTCATATTGAGTTTATGCCATACCCCGTCTGCCCATGAGGTGAGCGCGGCTATGTATTCATCGAGATTTTCGGCCAGTAGCCGCACGCTTTGGACGAGCATGGGAATGAGAACGAAGATCAAGACTGTCACGATGGACAAAATAAAGAGCACCGAGAGCAGCACGCAGACGAAGCGCTTTATTTTATGTGCTTTCCATTTTTTGAACACGCGGTATTCAAGAAAACGCATAGGCATGTTAGTGATAAACGCAATCCCTATGCCGAAAAACACAGGCTTTAAAAGCCCCAGCACGAACGCGGCGCCTTCCCATATCGCTGAAAAGTTCTCGATAAACTCATACAGCAATATGCCGAAGGCGACCACACCGATAAGACGCTTGTTGCGCCTATAAAATACCTCTATCTTCTCCTTCAAGTAAGCGCACCTGTTCTTCCTTTTCAAAGCGTTCCGCCAATAGTTTAGCGGATAGATAAGCTGCGATGGCGTCGATGGCGATGCGGTTCTTACCGCCGCGCATCACTGCGAAATCCGCATCGTTGATGTATTTGCTGATGTACACCTCGTACATGGGCTTTACGGTCGCAAGGTACTGCGTGGCGATGTTCTCAATGGTGCGCCCGCGTTGGCGAATATCGCGCTTGACGCGCCTTAAAAGACAAATATCCTTATCTACGTGCATGTACACTTTGAGGCTCATGGCCTGCTTGAGCCGGTCATCGTAAAACATGTGGATACCTTCCACAATCAGCACATCCGGTGCTTCTATAACTTCATCGGTATCCGCTCGCATGTGGTTGGTGTAATCGTAGCCTTTTCTTGTAATGCTTTTCCCGTCTCCAAGCATCGTAATATCCGCGAGCATCTCATCATAATCAAAGATATTCGGCTCGTCGTAATTGATACGCGTACGTTCCTCAAACGGCAAAGCGGAATAGTCGCGGTAGTAGCAGTCCTGCCCTATGATGACGGCGCTGCAATTAAGACTGTCCCTGATCTCGCGCGCTAGGGTGCTTTTCCCGCTGCCGCTCGCGCCGCAAATACCTACGATAACCATAGTATCCTCCAAAATACGTCAAGCATACTGTGTGAAAATTTCGTATGCTGCATTATTCGACCATACCGCTGATATCCACAAACGGAGAAACCTCGCCCGTTACATATGGCAGCACGCCGTTCCATTTTTGTATTTTTTGATATTCGATAACGGTTTCATTCAACGATGCGGCAAGCTTTTGATTCGCTTCCGCCTGCGCCTCAGCCTCCATCACGATGCGTTTTGCTTGCGCCTCGGCAGCGATGAGTGAACTTTCGGCCTGCGCGTTAGCAGCTATTACCTGACGTCGTGCTTCTGACTCAGCAATTACGATCTGCTGCTCCTGCTCAGTGCGCGTTTTAATGAGGTTCTGCTCAGCCACCTGCTTGGCCTCGACCGCCGCAATGTATTCGGGCGAGAAATCCCAGTCGATGATGTTGAAATCTTCCACAAAAATGCCGCGCTTGTTGAGCATTTCATCGAGCTGTGTATCAAGCTCCGTGCTCACAACGGAACGGCTCGCTACAAGGTCGCTCGCGGTGTACTTTGCGACAACAGCCTTTAAAACCTCGTTCACAGCGGGAATTACAATAACGTCCTCAAAGCCCATGCCGACTTCTTTAAATATAGAATAGCTCATGCTTTTGGATATACGGTAGTTCACGGCAAGCACCGTAGAGATGGTTTGTAAATCCTTGCTAAAAGCCTCTGTGGATACCTCAAGCTTTACGATGCGGTTATCAATCTGCTCTATGGTTTGCGCAAAGGGGATTTTTAAATGAATGCCCTCTTGTAATACGTTCTCACTCACGCTGCCAAATGTGACAACTACGCCCGTTTGCCCCGCCGGAATCACAACGAAACTTCCGAACGCAACGCTCAGAATGAATATAATCGCGATAACTGTAACGAAAAGCTTGCCGATGGAAATGGTTCCGTCTTTCCTTTTAAACATATACAGACCTCAATTCTTACTCAATTTTAATAACTTTACGCAAAATACCGGGAATTTCGCGATGCTTTTTTTTATTCTAACATAAATCGATGCGAAACAATGTGAAATTCAAGGAAAATTGCGCCATGTTCATTTTTTGTTCAACCACCTATGCTGTGCCTTATGATATAATCATCCATATCCTAAAAGGAACAACGGCACTCTACTTAAAAAAGCCGGAACTACAAGCGAGGGCTTACCTATGAAACATAAAAAATCTAATTTTCTCCATGCCGGTATCAAAAGGCTGCGCCGCAACGCGCATCGCTTTTCGAGAAACGGCGGCTTTAATAAAGTATTTTCGGACTACGGGGAAGGCTTTAAGCGCCGGGATGTTCGATATATCGGCGCGTCAGCGGGCGTGCTCATGATTATTGCTGTCGTCATAACGCTCCTTATTACCATACCGGGGCCTTCTGCGCGAGCTTCACAAAACGGCATCGAGGCAACTAATCTTACAGCAGCTTCTCATACCCCAAATCCTGATACGCTCTCCATTACCCCGCCGCCCACGCCGGTGCCCACACCTACACCCATCCCCTCTCCCACACCCATGGGGATTAACCGTGGCTATGAGGGCCCTGAAGTACAAGACATCCAACATAGGCTCATGGAACTCGGGTATATGGATTATGACGAACCCACATCCCTCTACGGTCCTATGACTAAGAATGCCGTTGAGCTTTTTCAGCGCCAAAGCTTCATGCAGATAGACGGTATCGTAGGCCAAGCTACCTATGATGCGCTCATGCTTTCGGATGCGCCCATCTACATGGTGTCCAATGGTTCCACGGGAGACGATGTACTCTCCCTCCAGTCACGATTGAGAGAACTTGGTTATATAGATTCCGCAACGGGCTATTACGGCACCGACACCGCCGCTGCAGTCGTAAAATTCCAGCAGCGCAACAACCTTGCCGTGGATGGCATGATAGGCCCCGAAACAAAAGAAATGCTCTATAGCGGGGACGCGGTAGCCAACGCCATCTCCTATGGCGAAAACAGCGACGTAGTCAAGCGTTATCAGGCGCGGCTTAATAAGCTTGGCTACCTCACCACCGAGCCCGACGGTAACTTCGGCCACGATACCGAGGCTGCCGTAAAGCTCTTCCAGGAGTTGAACGGCCTTATCGCCGACGGTTACGTTGGGCCTGCAACCAAGGAGTTATTACTGTCATCCGATGCGCAGCCCAATGCCATGACCATTGGCATGCGCGGTGATACGGTAGAACGGGTGCAAAAACAGCTTAAAAAGCTCGGTTATCTTTCCTCCGTCACAGGCTATTACGGCTCTGATACCGAAAGTGCCGTGCGCGCCTTCCAAAAGCGCAATTCCCTTTCCTCAGACGGCAAGGTGGGAAAGGTCACCATGGCATCGCTGTTCTCATCGAGCGCTAAAAAAGCTTCATCTACCCCTGTTTCCTCAGGCGGCGATACACCATCCAAAACGCCTTCGCCTACATACACAAGTGCCGATGGCGCAAGCGTTGAACGGTTTATCGAGGTGGCAAAGAGCAAACTCGGCAGCCCCTATAGATCCGCCGGCAAGGGTCCCGATACATTCGACTGCTCAGGCTTCGTATACTATTGCCTCAACCAAGCGGGCGTCAGACAGGGTTATATGACTTCGGCAGCCTGGCATAAGAATACCAAATACCAAAAGATTAACTCCCTATCGAGCCTGGAGCGCGGCGACATCATCGTGTTCAAGGGCCATGTGGCCATTGCACTGGGCGACGGTACCATGATCCACGCAGGCAGCAGCGTAGGAAAGGTATACATAAGCTCCTACAATTCCTCTTATTGGCAGAAGACATTCTACGAGGGGTACAGGGTATTTTAGCGCTTCGCTTTCGCGGAAATGGCATACTGCGATTTCCGCGAGGCCCTTCGGGGGTTTTGCACATCCGCCTGTCGAGCCTGCGGGCTCTCCCGGGCGGAGGATGTGTAAGGAACGAAAACCTACGGTTTTCATCCGTTTCGACGTGCATGCCGCCGAAGCCGGGTTGAAATTAAGGGTCTGCGGCCCCTTAATAATCCCCTGGGTTTCGAGGGCTTACAGACCCCGAGCCCCTGTAGGGGCGGATATCCTCCGCCCGCGGGAATCACCGTTGCGACACGAGTTTTCTGTCATTCTGACCCGTAGGCGAAGAATTCCACGGGGCTATAATCGTCTGCGTCGTCACAGTGAACATACCATGAATATTCATCATAAACATGCCCGCGCATTTTTCTTTTTGCGCGGGCATGATATAATAGCCGCATGATTGAAAAGTTTGAGCTTGGCGACCATGTGACCATGCGTAAGCCGCATGCCTGCGGTGCAAACGAGTGGGTCGTTGTCCGCACCGGCGCGGACGTTAAAATACGCTGCGTTTCCTGTAACCGTGTGGTGATGCTCGACCGCGGGGACTTTATAAAGCGCGCCAAAAAGAATTTGAGCGAAGGAGCAAGAGAGCTTGAAGAAAACTAGGCTGAGCCGACACGAGCTCCGCCAATTTCTTGACGCTTCCGAACGGTTCCATAAAGACGACACAAGTTATAAAAAGGCTGAAAACCTTAGTTTTTTCATATATGTAGTCCTGGTTGTGGTGTTTGCGTTAGCACTTCGCCTTTTCCTTTTTGAACCCATTCGCGTAGACGGCGAGTCCATGATCAACACGCTTCATAACGATGAGCAAATGTTTGTGGAAAAGATGAGCTATTGGTTTCGCGCGCCAAAGCGCGGCGAAATCGTAATCGTTTATTACCCCGATCATACGGTATCCTGCGTAAAGCGCGTAATCGGTCTCCCGGGTGAGACTGTCGCCGTGCAGGATGGTGCTGTGTATGTCAACGGCAAGCAACTCGACGAAAGCATGTATTGGAACGATTACATATTCGGCGATATGGCTCCCGTCACGATACCTGAAAACAGCATTTTTGTGATGGGTGACAACCGCAATTTCAGTAGCGACAGCCGCGATTTACTCTTTGTCGGCCCCATACCGTTTAACCGCATCGTAGGCAGAGCCACCTCCGTGATATGGCCTTTTGATGCGCACCGAGCGCTGTGAGCGGGGCGAGGGTAAAGCGCAATCGCCGCGAATATAAGCGACTGCGCGTTTATACGTGGCTTTACTCTGTCGGTACGGCCTTGGTGGTTTGTGGGCTATTTTTCACCCTCGTATTTAACGGCCTAAGCGTAAGCGACATGAGCATGGCACCGTTTTTTAAACAGGGTGACGTGATATTGATAAGCCGCCTCTCGCAGGTCTTATTTACCCCCTCGCGCGGCGATGTATTTGCTTTCCGTGAGAACGACGCTTCCGTTTATCTGGGCCGCGTCTTAGCGCTCCCCGGAGAGGAAGTTGAAATACGCGACGGGTACGTATTTATAAACGGCATATTGCTTGATGAAAGCGCTTATAAACCTGATGCATGTGCGGATATGGACGCTGTAACGCTCAATAGAGGAGAGTTCTTTTTACTGCCTGATCTAAGACCACAAGCCGCGTTTTCACCCGATACATTTATCGTATCCTACGAGCAATTTGTGGGACGCGCCGCACTTCGCGTAGCACCGCTTAAAAACCTGAATTATTTCGTTAAAAACGGATGATGGTAAAAGGTAAGGGGAGAGAAGGCGTGCAAGCATTCGATTTGAAAAAGCACGAAAAAAGAGCTTACATAGATGCGTCCGAACGTCTCCACAAGGACGATGCAGGCTACAAAAGCGCTGAAAACAAAAGCTTGGTCTTCTACGTAGTGTTTGTTGCAATATTTGCGTTAGCGATACGCCTTTTTATATTCGAACCCATCCGCGTGGACGGGCCCTCCATGGAAAGCACGCTTTTCAACAACGAAAAGATGTTTGTGGATAAGATGAGCTACTGGTTTCGACAACCTAAATATGGTGAAATCGTGATCGTTTATTATCCCAATTATTCGATTCCCGCTGTGAAGCGCGTGATTGGCCTTCCGGGAGATACAGTGGCTGTTTTAGATGGTACCGTATACGTTAACGGTGTAGCGATAGACGAAAGCTCTTATTGGAACGATTATATTTATCGCGATATGCCTCCCTTTAAAGTGCCCGATCGCTGCATTTTCGTGATGGGTGACAACCGCAACAACAGTATGGACAGCCGGCATCTTCTGGCGGTCGGTCCTATACCGTATTACCGTATCGTGGGCAAGGCGCGTGCCGTGGTTTGGCCGATTTCGAATTTCCGCCCACTATAACATATTTTCGCTATTTTTAACAAAGGTGGTAAACCGTGAGCACGGCAGCAGATACAAACAACAAATGGTTCCCCCTCGATAACGCTGCAAAGCTTTATCCCGCAATCACAACCCCTAAGCACAGCTGCGTATTTCGCATCAGCGTAAATATGGAGAAGCCCGTTAACCGCGCTTTTTTACAGCGCGCTGTGGAGGATTTAAAGCCTCGCTTCCCTACGCTGTATGAACTCCTCAGACGCGGAATCTTTTGAAACTATTACGAGTACTACGAACGTATGCCCAAGGTGCGCGCTGAATCGCCCTATATGAACGCACATATCGATAC
>JAEWZS010000063.1 GCA_023458355.1 Bacillota bacterium | reverse complement strand
CCATGCTGGCTACCGCGAAGGGGCGCTATGCGCTTCTCATGATGCTCGATATAGCAGCGCAGCCCGAGGGCGAATGCGTATCTCTGCGCGATATATCGGCACGGCAGGAAATTTCCGTGAAGTACCTCGAGCAGGTTGCCGCACAGCTTGTGAAAGCGGGGCTATTAAAGAGTGTGCGCGGCGCAATGGGCGGATATCTTATGGCAAGGCAACTGCACGCATGCACCGCAGGTGACGTACTCCGCACGGTGGAGGCGAGGCTAAATCAAACCGAAGAGGCGGAGACATCCGGAAAAAGCAGCGCAGCTTGTGCGGCCGCAAGCTTTTGGGATGGCTTTGACAGTGCGGTAAACGGCTATATGGACAGTGTGAGTTTAAAGGATCTTCTCGACGCGCAAATCGAACGCGGTTACGATTACAGCATCTGATAATTGAAAGGGGCAGGGATTCGTTTCCGTGCTTTTTTTAGGAGGGCAAACTTATGTGCGATACCCTTGGCGTACTGCAATCAAACGGCGCGATATTTGCGAAAAACAGTGACCGAAGCCCCAATGAACCGCAGGTTTTGGAGTGGCATACACCGAAAATACATTCGGAAAAGACCGTACATACCACCTATATAGAAGTAGAGCAGGTAAAAGAAACACATGGCCACCTTCTGTCGCGCCCGGTCTGGCTCTGGGGCGGTGAGATGGGTGTAAACGAATGCGGTGTGTGCGTAGGCAACGAGGCGGTGTTCACGAAGGGGCCCTATGCAAAAACAGGCCTAACCGGCATGGACCTTTTAAGGCTTTCGCTCGAGCGCGGGGAGAGCGCAAAGGATGCGCTCGAAGTCATCCTCGAAAACCTTGAGCGCTACGGACAGGGCGGCAACTGCGGCTATGACCACGACTTCTATTACGATAACAGCTATCTTATTGTAGATAAAACCACTTTGTATGTACTGGAGACGGCGGGTAAAAAATGGGCGTACAAGTCCTATCAACGAGCAAGCATATCAAACCGTCTTTCCCTCGGTTTTGATGCGGACGCGTATAGTGAAAATAAGCGCATCGATTTTGCAAAAACATATTCCGAGCCTGTTTATACGCATTTTTCAGGCTCCAAATTTAGAAAAGCCCAAACGGAAGCATGTTTAAACTCCATTGAAACACCAAAGGATGCCTTAAAAGCGCTTCGTACACATGAAAATGCGATCGACGACCCTCTTAAACAGGGCTCTGTAAGAAGTGCGTGCATGCACGCAGGAGGTGTCGTCGGGGATCACACCACCGCGAGCATGGTCGTGGAGCTTACCAATCTTACACCGCGCGTGTGGGCAACAGGCTGTTCAACGCCCTGCATTTCATTTTTTAAGCCGTGCAACTTTGCTTTAGCGCTGCCCGTGAGCGAACCGAACCACCCCGAAGCGCGGCGCTATTGGGAGGAACGTGAAGATTTTCACCGCGCTATGGTCGGCAGGCGATTACCGGAGGAATTCTACCTGGAGCGTGATGCGCTGGAAAATGCGTGGTTTTCAGAAGCAGAACATGCGGACGATGCTGCGTTTTGTACTTTACAGTCCCGTGCCATCAAGGAGGAGCACGCGTTTTATGAAACGTGGAAAACCCGCGTGCCGCAGGAGTGCGAGGGCAGTGCTCGCTTTCATAGATACTGGACGAAGAAAAATAAAGCCCGCATATAAATTTTCGGAGGTTTGCACATGGAGCAAGAGGAAAAGAGCAAAAATGGGTATCCGATTTTTCAGCTCATCCGCCGCTTACTAAAAATTGCGGCAGAGCATGATAAAGTTATTTTCGCTTTGTGTGCGGTATATACGCTCACAGCCGGCGTATACCCGTTCTTTGCGGTGGTGCTGCCGAAGTTCGTGCTCGGTACGCTCATAGACGGCGGGGAAAACGCAGCGCGAACCATCGTGTATATCGCACTTTGCTATCTTTTCGCGGCAGGCCTTTTCAACTATTTGAAAAACCTTTCCTATGGCTATGGCTATCCGCGCATGACAAAGCTTCGCATGTTTTTCTTGCGCAACATTTACACCAAGATTCTGTCTGCGGATTACTGCAATGCGGAAGACGCCACGTTTTTTGAGCGCAACGACAAAACCTTAGAGTCAATCAGCAGCAATAACAACGGTGTGGAGCAGGTATATCACAAACTCTTTGAAACGCCTGCGGTGCTTTCGACCATTTTGGTGCTTGCGGTTTTCATAGGTCTATTAGATGTATTGGTATTGTTGGGGCTTATCCTCAACATTGCGGCTACGATATGGGTTTCTAACCGCACACACGCGTGCCGTTACAGCATGCGCGTGCCGATTTCGCATGCGAACCGAAAAAAGGGTTATTATCAAAAGACCTCTTATGACTTTGCCGCGGGCAAGGATATCCGTCTTTATAACTTAAAAAGCCGCATACTGTCCAATTACGACCGAGAGATCGAGTCGTATAGAGCGCTCATGCAAAAGATTGCAGACCGCGAGTACGGACTTGGCTTTATAGGGCTATCTGCACTTCTTTTAAGCAGCGCACTCACCTATGGAATACTCATCTACAAGACCATAAACGGCATGAGCATCGCGGATTTTACCATGTACCTAACGGCAGCTTCAACGCTTGGCATACTCATGAAGACATTCGCCGAAAACGTAGCGAGTATCTACAATGAGGGTCAGTATGTAGATGATTATTTCCGCTTCATGGAGACAGACTTGAACCCGCAAAGCGGCGCACAAAAAGCTGTGCAGGGAGATACGCTTCGCGTGGAATTCAAAAATATGAGCTTCAAGTATCCTAATACGGAGCGCTACATCTTCAAAAGCCTCAATCTTTCCGTTGAAAAAGGCGAGAAGCTTGCCGTTGTGGGCGTAAACGGAGCGGGGAAGAGTACACTTGTGAAGCTTCTTACGGGCCTTTTTGACCCGACAGAGGGAGAGATACTTATTAATGGAGTACCGACCACGGACTATGCCCGCGCGGAGCTATTTTCGATGTTTTCTGCCGTGTTTCAGGACGTAAACATCCTCGCGTATACCATACGGGAAAATGTGGCCTGCACGCAGTACGGCGCAGACGATGAACGCGTTAAAAACGCACTCAAACGCGCGGGGCTTTATGAGAAGGTGGAAAGTTACGAAAAAGGCCTTGATCAGATGCTCTTGAAAATCATCGATGAGGGTGGCACAGAGCTGTCGGGCGGAGAGGCGCAAAAGCTTGCCATTGCCCGAGCGCTCTATAAGGACGCAAACATGGTGGTAATGGACGAACCCACTGCTGCGCTCGATGCGCTTGCTGAGGCTGCCATTTACGAAAGCTTTAACGATTTAATCAAGGGGAAAACGGCTATCTTCATTTCGCATAGGCTTGCAAGCACAAAGTTTTGCAACAATATCGCATTCTTTGACGGCGACGGATTGAAGGAGTACGGCACGCACGATGCGCTTATGAAAAAGCGCGGTGCGTACTATGAGATGTTTACCGTACAGGGCAAGTACTATAATATGGGAAACGAGGACGCGGCCCATGCGTAGGAATATACATAAACTCGCCGCATTTTTCCGGCTTTCCTATAAGGTGTCGCCGTCGTATATTGTGCTTGTTGTACTGAATACCGTTATAGGTTTTTTACAGGTGCTTTCTAATGTATTGCTTCCGAAATTCCTCGTGGATGAACTCACGGGAGCTAAGGATATCTCCATGTTGCTTCTTTTTGGTGGGCTCATCGTTCTTGCAAACGTCTTTTTCGCTTTCCTCACCAATACAATGAAACGCTTCATGAGCGTGAAAAATGAGCTTGTGAACGATAGAATGATGAGAGCACTCGGCAAAAAGATTATGAATGTGGAGTTTTCGCATCTCGAAACACCATATTACCTCGATCTGAAGGAACGCGCCGCATTCGTGCTTACCAACCAGGGCGTTCTGTCCTCGCTTGTCGATACGGCTGCAAATACCGTTAAGAATGTGTTTACGGTGGCCGGACTTCTCGTGGTGCTTCTCACGTTTAGCCCGTTTCTCGTGCTGTTTCTCGTCTTCACTATAGTGTTGACCGTCCTCATCAACGCCTCGTTTACCAAATATCAGACGAATTTCTTTCAGGAGCTCATCCCCGTCAACCGCAGGTACGGCTACTATTTCGGACTTTGTTTTGATGAAAAGCTTCAAAAGGATGTAAGGCTTTACGATATGGGCGAAATGATGGTTCATAGCGTAGCGCGGGAAAACAATACCATCAATACTTGGTTCTCTTCCTTTTGGCACAAGCTCGGCAATATTCAAGGGCTTTATGGCATCATCAACGACCTGCAGGCTGCGATAGTGTACGGCTATACCGGACTTCGCGCATTATCCTCAATGCTTGGACCTCAGATTTCCTTGGGCTCTTTTACAATGTACATTTCCGCAGCCATTTCCTTTACCACTGCCGTCACGCAAACGGGCGAGCAGTTTGTTAGGCTTTGGCAGAACCTGGCTTACCTTGAACCGTTTATGGAGCTCATGGCCTTACCGGATGAGAGTGAGCAAAAAGGAGAACCATTCCCCGAAACGGTCGCATCCATCGAGTTTAAAGATGTTAGCTTCTGTTACCCGGGCTCTGATAAGCTCGTGCTCGACGGGATATCATTTATCATTCATCAAGGCGAAAAAATCTCCGTAGTGGGCTTGAACGGCGCGGGCAAGACAACGCTTGTGAAGCTTCTTTGCAGGCTCTATAAGCCGAACTCCGGGAGCATACTCATAAATGGGCGGGATATTTTCTCCTACGATAATGAAGGCTACCGTGCCCGCATCGCTGCCGTGTTTCAAGACTATAAGCTTTTCGATTTTACCATCGAGGAAAACGTTACCTGCGGCGAAGCCGGAGAAGATTCCGCTCGCGCCATGGAACTTATAGACAAGGTCGGATTGAAGGAAAAGATTGAAAGCCTGCCTAACGGTATGCGATCGCTTTTTGGCAAATCCTACGACCCCGAGGGCATCGAAATGTCCGGCGGGCAAAACCAAAAGGTTGCCATTGCACGAGCACTCTACAAAGACGCATCGCTCATCATCCTCGACGAGCCGACAAGTGCGCTTGACCCGCTCGCGGAGGCGGAGATTTACGAGCATTTTAACGCGCTCGTGGGGGAGAAAACGGCGCTCTATATTTCCCACCGCATGTCGTCGAGCGTGTTCTGCGACCGCGTGCTCGTGATTGAAAATGGTGCGGTGCACGATTTTGATACACACATAAACCTCATGCAAAAAACTGACAGCCTCTACTATAAGCTGTTTATGGCGCAGGCAGATAACTACCGCATCGAAACTACCGCTACAGGGCACGACCAAGGTACACAGAGAGCATACTAAAGCATCACTAAATAAGAAGGTAGAAAATTGTGTGTTTTTTACCTTTTTTTTCTTTAGCATAATGCGTTTGCATGGTATAATCGAACATATATCTGTCAGCAGCATTTTTATATTGAAATAATCGTGCTTGGGGGTACTGTCATGGACTTTCAAAACATCGAGAGGCTGTGTGTGGGCTGCCTTTCTCATATGAAGGAAGGGGAACGTTTTTGTTCGCAATGCGGTTTTGATAACGAGCAGCCAAAAGAGCCGCACCACCTTCCGCCGCGTAGCATTTTAGCGGGCAAATACCTTGTCGGCAAAGTGCTCGGTGAGGGTGGTTTCGGCATCACATATCTCGGCTTTGACTTGAACCTGAACATCAAGATCGCCATCAAGGAGTATTTTCCGTCAGGCTTTGTAGCACGCGCCGGCGGTGGTACAACCGTTACGCCTTTTACAGGTTCCAGTACCGAGTATTACAGCAATGGTATTGAAAAGTTCTTAACCGAAGCGCGCAGCCTAGCGCGGTTCCATAACCTCGACGGCATTGTCGAGGTGCGGGACTTTTTCCGCGAGAACGGCACCGCCTATATCGTGATGGAATTTGTAGACGGTGTCAATTTACGCGATGAGCTTGAGCGCCGTGGCGGGCGAATGGACGCAAACGAGGTTATGGCGCTTATGCAGCCCCTCGTAGCGTCACTTGTTAAAGTACATAATACAGGCCTCGTTCACCGAGATATAAGCCCTGATAACATCATGCTTACCTCTGAGGGCAAATTAAAGCTCCTCGACTTTGGTGCAGCGCGCGATACGGCTGCAAACAAGAGCGTTTCCGTGGTGTTAAAGCCCGGGTACGCGCCAGAGGAGCAATACCGTACCCACGGCGAGCTAGGTGCATGGACGGATATCTACGCGCTGTGCGGTACCATCTATAAGCTTATCACCGGCATTACGCCGCCCGAAAGCATAGAGCGGCTCACCAACGATACGCTTGCACATCCGGCTCGCATGGGCATTTTAGTAAACGCGGTGCAGGCGGATGCCATCATGAAAGGCCTAAGCGTGCGTAAGGAAGGCCGCTTCGGATCTACGGCTGAGCTTTACGAGGCGCTTTACAGCGGTGCAGCAAAGCATTCTACCATACCCGTGCAGGTGGGCGGCACGTATGCACCGCAGGTCGGGGCAACCTATGCACCACAGTCCGGAACTGCCTTTGCGCCGCAGGGCAGCGTGTATACAACTAATTCTCAAACACAAAGCGGAACACAGTCAGGTTTTAAAAAGCTCTGGGTGGATAAGAAGGGTCTTTTGATTGCCGGCGCAGGCGGTGCTGTGCTTCTTATTGTGCTCCTTATCGTGCTGCTTACGGGGAATAAAGGAGGGACGCCGACGACCGGTGAGGTGCTCAATTCTCCTTCGGCTCCGCCTCCTACGGTATCTCCTACACTTGCAGCCGTTGTTGCTACCCCCGTGCCTTTGGTTAGTCCCGGCGCGCAAGAGGCAACCATAAGCTTTACCGATCCCAAGCTGTTCTTCGAGCAGGAGCCTACGACAACTGAGACCGCGGAAGGTACGGAGTATACCTATTTGGGGATGGATTGGTACGGTATTCTCAATTATCTTTCGGTGCTCCAATACGAAGGGTATAATTTAGAGGTAGTTGCTGAAGGTGACACCCTCTTTACCGTGAGCGATGCGCAGACGGTCATTTCTTTCGGTGTTGGTGCAGACGATTCGTCTATCACCATGAAATGCCCATCCAATGTGATCCTCAACCTTGTTGATGCGCCCGTTACCGCTCATTATCTTGATAACAACGGCCTTACCGCCGATCAATGGATCAATCTTGGTGGCTCAGACTATTATAGCTACCTGGGCTATAATTATATGGGCAACTCCAACGGTAATATCCAGAACACCTGCGAGGCCGCACTACAGGGCAACATACTCTACATTGCCGACAACAACAACTCGACGGGTATATTTGCTCTTGATATAGACTCCGGCGATGTGGTCGCACAGCTCACCGATGACAGCCGCTATATCTACTATCTCAATGTTGCATGGGATTACCTCTATTATTGTACGGTCGAGAATGTTGGCGATGATCAATTTGATTATTTCGCTTATCGCGTCAGGACCGACGGAAGCCAGCTTCCTGAACCCCTGGTGGAGGATGCAAGAAGTATCATAGTGTATGGTGATTTCCTCTACTATATAGATGTTAGCTCCGGTGCGCTTATGCGTATGGGCATTTACGACTTGAGTATCGAAAAGGTTCTTGATTTCTCCGGCTATTTTGTGAATATCTCGGGTGACCGCATATACTGTGCCGACGCAGGCGATTCAGAGGGTATATATTCCTATGCGCTCGACGGCAGTGATGAAAAGCTGATCTTAGACGCAGACTGCTACAAAATGATGGTCTACGGAGGCTGGATATACTACCTTACCTCCGAAAGTGACGGAAGTAATATCTACCGTGTGGATGTCGAAGGGGATAACGATCAGCTCTTGATAAGTGAAAAGGTATCTTCCTTTAACATTAACGGAACGAATGTGTATTACTCTACTGCGAACGATTATAAGCTCAAGTGCCTGAGCCTTAAGGATCTCACCACAACGGATATCATAGACTACGGCAACTATCCGACGCTTATTGAAACCGCAACCAACATCGTGCTGTTTTTCACCGATGAAAACGGTGATATGAACATCTACGATACGGAGAGCGGCACTGGCACCGTCATTGACATGAGCTAAAACGAAGGCAATAGTGAAATAACCGAATACCCCGCAACAAACGCGGACGCAAAACAAACGTGGAGGAGAAAACCACCATGCAAATGAAGCAATGCCAGAACGGACATTTTTACGACGCATCCAAGACCTCAGAGTGTCCTTATTGCGCGCCCCCTGCGAGCGGACCGGATAGGGCGCCCACCGCGCAGAAAGGCTCCACGGTGGCCATCGTGGAACCGCCAAAGAAAAAGGAGACTTCACGCACCGTAGCCATTATAGAAAAGCAGGTGGGTTTTGACCCCGTGGTCGGCTGGCTTGTGTGTACTGAAGGTGCATGTAAAGGCAAAAGCTTTCCTCTGCATGCCGATAACAACTTCATCGGGCGCGAGGCGCAGATGGATGTTAGTTTGAAGGATGACGAGACGGTTTCAGCACTTAACCATGCCATCGTAAGTTATGACCCACGCGATAATGTATATTACTTTACGGCAGCAGACGGTCGCAGTATTGTGCGTTACAACGATAAAGCGCATTTCGGCACAACGCAGCTTACAGCCTACGACAAGCTTATGGTTGGCAGCACAACGCTTGTTTTTATTCCGTTTTGCGGAGAAAAATTTAAATGGAATTGAGCAATGTAGAGACTGCTCTGACGAAGATTCTCGGGACATTTGATTACATATGGATCGCAGGGCTTCTTGCTTTTCTTGCGGTGGTATTGCTTATTGTGAATTTATTAAAAGGCAGAAAGGGCAGAACAATGCCCAAGGAGGCAGTTGAGGAGAAAAAGCCGCGCACGCTTGAACCGTGTACGGCAGGCCTTGAGATTGCAAACGTGCACGGCATAGGTAAACGCAGCTACCAGCAAGACGCGTTTGCCGTAAGTCCGCTATCGGATGTGTCTTTATGCAAACGCTGCGGCGTGCTCCTCGTGCTGGCTGATGGTATGGGTGGCATGACCGATGGAGGCAAGGCAAGCGCCGTCGCCATCGATACGCTGATGCACGGCTTTGTAGAAGAGGAGCTTGTGTCCGATCCTTCCGTTACGCTCGCTTCGCTTCTCTACCGCGCCGGGGAAAATGTGCAAACGCTCAATAACAGCGGATCCACCGGCGTTGCGGCCATCGTGCGCGGCAACAAGCTTTACTTTGCAGCCTGCGGTGACAGCCGCCTGGCGCTTTACCGTGGCGGTGCATTCATCGTTCTCAATCGCGAGCAAAATTACGCCGCACTTCTCGACGACCGAGCTGCGAGGGGAGAGATACCCTATGAGGAGGCGATTTCAGATCGGCAGCGAAGCGCATTAACAAGCTATTTGGGCAGTGCTCATCTCAAGGTGGATAGGGCGCTTCAACCCGTTACACTATGCCCTAATGATATTGTTATACTCATGAGCGACGGTATTTTTAACGCGCTCAGCGATGCGGAAATATGTGCTTGCCTTTCACACGGCCTGTACGAAGCGGCCGGAGCAATGGAAGATTCTATTATACGTAAAAACCTAGAGGATCAGGATAATTTCACCGCTATACTTGCAAAATTTATAGGCTAGATGGGAGAAAGGTCATGAAAAAGAAAATTGCGGTAGTCTTTCTTGCGCTTTTACTCATGCTTTCTATGCTTCCTATTGTAGGGGCAGCTGCGGAGGGCAACCAAAAAGTACTTGGAGCACGCAACAGCGTGGTACGCTTGTATACAGGTTCCTCCTACGTGGGCGAGGAATACATCGGCTCGGGTATTTGCATAGGCAAAGAGGGAGAGCCCATTGAGTATGTTGTAAGCAACCGCCATGTAATCCTCGACAGCGACGGCAATATATGCGATATGATCTATGTGGTGCTCGACAGTCTTCAGAACTTCGAGAGTGTGATTCCCGCCACGGTCTCTTATTTTGATGTTAGTGTGGATTATTGCATATTGAAGGTGGAAACGCCCATCACATCTCGCGTTCCCATCACCATGCTCTCGGCTGAAACCGTAGAGCCCACCCAACGTGTATATGCGTTGGGCTTCCCCGGCGTGGCGGATGATCTCAACGACATCGGTTACATGCTTCCTTCGCGCATCGATGACGTTACCGTTACCACGGGCACCGTTACAAAAAACCACGCTTCAAGCGACGGAGCGGATTTCATCCAAATCGACGCGACGATTAACGGCGGCAACTCCGGCGGCCCTCTTGTAACCGAGGAAGGCTACTGCGTAGGCATTAACTCCTTCACGGCTACGCGGGGTCAAACCACCAACGGTGCTATTTATATCGACTATGTGTTCGAAGCGCTCGAAGGTCTCGAGGTCGAATACCTGCTCGCGGGAGAAAATGCACCCGAGCAGTCCGATGCGCCGGCAGTGTCTAATGCACCAACGCAGCCTAACGCACCAATGCAACCCAATGCGCCCACCATTGAGACGGTGCCTGCAACAAGCAATATGCTTCTCTACGTACTGATCGGCGTTGCAGCGCTTGTGGTAGTTGTAGTTGTTGTACTCATAATCGCGGGGTCTAAGAAAAAGCGTGTGCAGCCCGTGCAGGCATTCCCCGGAGCAGCAAGCGCTCCCGCACAGTCGTTCCCGAGGCCTGCAAACGCTCCCGCACAGCCGTTCCCGCAGCAGAACACGCAGCCTGTCGTTTCTCCCTCGGCTAAGACGATGCCTCTTGTACAAAACACGCAATATTCGCTGACGGGCACTGCGTTCCCCAATAGTGTATTCGCCATCAAAGAAAGCATCGTGATAGGACGCAACGCGGAAAGCTGCAATATCGTATATGCCGAAGGTACACCGGGTATAAGCTCCATTCACTGCCGCGTGGCACTCATAAACGGCAGCATTACACTTTTCGACCTCAACTCCTCCTACGGGACCTTCCTTGAAAACGGTGATAAGCTCGAGGCCAACCGCCCGTACCCCTTAAAGGAAGGCGAAAGCTTCTATCTCGCTACGCGTGAAAACATGTTTACGGTTGTAAAGTAAGGAGATAAGTATTTCAAATGCAAAATTCAACCTTTTATGCTCGAGCGGGGCATGAAGCTATAAAGGTAAAAGACATATTTTCCCAAACATTTAAAAAGCATGGCGCCGGAGACGGTGCCAAGCTTTTTATGGCGGGAACACCTTTGTCTACACCTACGGAAGCGGAAATGCTTCTAAGTTGGCAAAAACCTTTTGTGTACGCGCGTGTATTTGCCGTGGGTTTTGCGTTCACGCTTTTGATGTACATACTTGTGCTGATGGGCGTTAGCGTGGCGGTTCCCGCGTTTTTGTTCCTCGGTTGTTTTGTGATGCCAATCTCCATTTTAACGTTCTTTTGGGAGGTAAACATACCGCGCAATGTAGCGCTGTATACGGTACTGTTT
>JAEWZS010000062.1 GCA_023458355.1 Bacillota bacterium | reverse complement strand
GTTCCTTCAATAAGGGAATTAAACGGTCAAACTATGACCGTACGCATACCCGAACGGCTTGCAGGCAAATTCTTAAACGAAGCGGACGTTCGGGCGTTTTGCGAGCATATGAAGGCAACGTACGGTGTTTCGCTTTCCATTTCCGTATTGGGCGATCCAAACATCGCAGCACCCGAATATTTAAGCCCGGAGGAGCTCATCCGCGAGGAGGTTAAAAATGCTTCTAAGCCCGCGGCAAAAGGCAAGGTGCACGGCGGAAGCGGCGGTGCTATTTTAGGCAACCTCGTCCGCATGGACAAGCTCATGAAGCAAAATGAGCTTGAAGAAACCGCCGGAACGGTCACCATACAGGGCGAAATCATAAACTTGGAGCTTCGCCCCACAAAAGCGGGGGGCGGTATCATCAATGCCGCGATCACCGACCTTTCGGGAACCACGCTTATAAAACTGTTTTTTAAAAAAGGCGAGGAAAAGCTCTATCAAAAAATTGAGGAAGTAAAAAACGACGGGGACTATATAGCCGTACACGGGCCATACCGGCTCGACCAGTATTTGGGCCGCATGTGCGTGTTTCCGGACGCTGTTACGCGCGTTAAAAAGCCGCGCCGCGAGGACACGGCGGAAGTCAAACGCGTGGAGCTCCATCTGCATACGCAGATGTCATCTTTGGATGCTCTTGTGAAGCCTGAGGACGCCGTGAAAACTGCCGCCCGCTTTGGGCATAAGGCGGTCGCCATCACAGACCACGGTGTGGTGCAGGCGTTCCCCGCTGCGATAGCAGCTGCCGATAAGCTTAAAAAGAGCGGCAAGGATATTAAAGTAGTCTTAGGCGTTGAGGGCTACCTTGTACCCGACTGCGAACTACACCCTTTTCAAAGCGAATATATCGCGGTTTCCTGCCTTTCTACAAAAGGGATGGGCCGTGCGCATATATTTGAAGTTGCTGCTGTACGGTTTGATAAAGACGGCATAAAAGAAGGCTTTTCTACACTTGTTAACCCCGCCGTTCCGGTAGAACCGAAGTTATTAAAGCGCGCAGGTATTACCCAAGACGAGCTTGCTGATGCCGGTACGCTAAAGGATGCACTAAGTGAGCTTTCCGAGTTTTGCTCGGACAGCGTGAAAGTTGTATTCGACGCCGAGCAGATGAAACTCATAAGCGCATGTGCGGACGATATAGGCATACCTTTTACTAAGAAGTATGTAGATGCCGGGATGCTCGTGCATTATCTCAAACGCGATATAAAGCCCAATAATCTCCCAAACGCAGCACGGGCATTTTGCGTAGATTGTATAGCGGAGGAAGCTTTAAGTGCACCCGAGCGTGTAAAAGCGCTTGCAGGTGTTATCAATGCGATTCAAAAGGAGCTTCAGGCGAAAAACATAAAGCAAATCCCGCTTTGCGATTGCGACACGCCTGCGCACGTGAAGGGACGCCGCAGTAATTTTCATATTATTTTACTTGCGAAAAACCATGAGGGGTTGATGAATCTCTATAGGCTCGTGTCCTATTCGCACATGGAGCATCTCAAAAAGGTGCCGCAGATACCTAAGAGCCTTTTAAATATGCATCGCGAGGGAATTATCGTAGGTTCCGCATGCGAGGCGGGCGAGGTGTTTCGCGCCGTGCTCGAAGGCGTAGGCGACAAAGCGCTTGATGCGACTGCCTCCTTTTATGACTACCTTGAGATACAGCCCCTCGGCAACAACGAGTTTTTGCTGCGCGACGGCAAGGTGAAGGATGTTGAGGGTTTACGGGATTTAAACCGCCGCATTGCGGAGCTTGGGGATAAGCTTAACAAACCCGTTGTTGCCACGGGCGACGTACATTTTCTAAACCCCGAGGATTCGGTATTTCGCGCCATTCTCATGCATGCGCGTGATTTCAAGGACGCCGAGCAGCAAGCCCCTCTCTATTTTAAAACCACGACGGACATGCTTGAGGAATTCTCGTATCTTGGGGAAAAGAAAGCATACGATGTGGTGGTAACAAACCCAATTGCCATTGCGGACAGCTGCGAGCGCATGAAGCCTTATCTCGATGAAAAGCGTACGTATGCACCTACATTCCCCGGCGCAAACGATGAGCTCACCGATATGGCAATGCAGTGCGCGCATGAGGTTTACGGAGAAAAGCTTCCCGACGAGGTGCAAAAAAGGCTCGATAAGGAATTAAAGTCCATCATAGGCAACGGTTACGCATCGCTTTACCTCATGGCGCAAAGGCTTGTCAAAAAATCGCTCGACGACGGCTATCTCGTGGGCTCGCGCGGCTCGGTTGGCTCGTCGTTTGTGGCGACCATGGCGGGAATTACGGAGGTAAATCCGCTTTCGCCGCACTACGTCTGCCCCAACTGCCGCAACAGCGAGTTTAACGTAGATCGAACGAAGTACGCCTGCGGTGTGGACATGCCGGATAAAAGTTGCCCCAAATGCGGCACAGGCTATCATAAGCTCGGCTACGACATCCCGTTTGAAGTATTCTTAGGCTTTAAGGGCGATAAAACGCCCGATATCGATTTGAACTTTTCCGGCGAATACCAGCCGGTAGCGCATAAATTCACTGAGGTCATGTTTGGCGAGGGGCACGCGTTTCGCGCGGGCACAATATCGGGCTTACAGGATAAGACCGTATACGGCTATGTGAAAAACTACTGCGATGATAACAAGATCATTGCCTCGCGCGAGGAAGTGGACCGCCTCGTGAAGGGCTGCACGGGCGTTAAGCGCACCACGGGTCAGCACCCGGGCGGTATCGTAATTGTGCCTGAAGAGCACGACATCATGGAGTTTACGCCCATACAATACCCTGCGGACAATAAAGAAAAGAATATCATAACCACGCATTTCGATTTCCACGCTATGGACGATAAGCTCGTAAAGCTCGACATCCTCGGGCACGACGACCCTACGGCGCTTAGGATGATGCAAGATCTCACGGGTGTCGACCCTAAAACCATAGCGCTCGACGATCAAAACGTGATGCGCCTTTTTAGCTCCGATGAGCCGCTCAAGGTATCGCTTAGTGCACTTGGCTGCGACGTGGGGAGCCTTGCCGTACCGGAATTCGGTACAGTGTTCGTGCGCGAAAAAATACTCATGATGACGCGCCCCACAACCATGGAGGAGCTTGTCAGGATTTCGGGACTTTCCCACGGTACCGATGTGTGGCTCGGGAACGCGCAGGAGCTTGTGGCGCAAGGTGTCGGTACGCTCTCTGAAGTTATCTGCACGCGCGATGATATCATGAATTACCTTATGCGCTGCGGGCTCGATCCCTCCATGTCTTTTAAAATTATGGAAAGCGTGCGAAAGGGGAAGGGTGTATCAGACGAGATGGAAAGCGCCATGCAAAGCGTAAATGTGCCCGCATGGTTTATAGGCTCCTGTAAGAAAATCAAATATCTGTTCCCGCGCGCGCACGCCGCAGCCTATGTTATGATGGCATTTCGTGTGGCATACTATAAGGTGTATTATCCGCTCGAGTTTTACGCCACCTATTTCACCGTACGCGCGGACGCTTTTGATATTGCTTATGCTTCGGGCGGTGCCGATATGGTACTAAAGCGCATCAAGGACATGCGCAAAAACGAAAACGAGCTTGAGCAAAAGCAAAAGGATCTCATCACGATCCTTGAGGTGGTATACGAGATGAACCTAAGGGGCATTGAGCTTCTCGATGTGGATTTATATAAATCCGCCGCCAAGGAATTTAAAATAGAAAACGGAGCCATACGACCGCCGTTTCTCGCGGTTGCCGGGGTTGGCGAAAATGCCGCGGAGGGTATTGCAAAGGCACAAAACGGACACCCCTATGCCTCGATTGAAGAGTTTCGCATGCGCACGCGCGCAAACAGCGCCGTCGTTAAAAATCTATGCGACGTGGGCTGTTTAAACGATCTTCCGGAAACAAACCAGTTGAGTTTGTTTTAAAATAAATTGCCCCCGTAGGCCGTAGAGGCGGATAGCATCCGCCTGCGTAAACCACCGGCCGTTGTTATTCCCAACACAGCGGGATGTGGGCATCCCGCCCTACGCTGACTTCTACCGATTGGTCTCATGTTGCATTTATTCCCCAAACATAATGCTTGCTATTTTGGGGACAACTATGGTATAATTCTTGCGTTGACGGCTTCATGCCGAGTTGGTAGCAAAAAGAGTGGGCGTAATCCCACTCTTTCG
>JAEWZS010000061.1 GCA_023458355.1 Bacillota bacterium | reverse complement strand
CGCGCGTCTCGTCTTCCTCCTTGCGCGCAACCGCCCTGCCGCTGTCGAAGGTAGATAGCGCGGGTACAAGCCGCATTTCAACCGGCATGGAGGAATTTGACCGCGTACTCGGCGGCGGCATTGTGGCGGGAAGCACCGTTCTTTTAGGCGGCGACCCCGGAATAGGCAAATCTACGCTTTTGATGCAAACCGCCGACACTTTAACGAAAACCGGCAAGGTTCTCTATGTGACGGGCGAAGAATCCGCTCCGCAGCTTAAGCTCCGAGCAGAACGTCTACAGGTTGCGGGCGAAATGTTTATTCTTGCGGAAACTGACCTTTCTGCCGTAGAAGAGGAATTTGAGCGCTTAAAACCCAAATATCTTATTATAGACTCCATTCAAACGATGATTTGCCCGGAGCTTAACAGCGTGCCGGGGAGCGTAAGCCAGGTGCGCGAGGCAACCTCTGTTTTAACGAGGCTAGCCAAAGCCTACGGCTGCGCCGTGTTCATCGTAGGCCATGTTACAAAAGAAGGTGCCATTGCGGGACCTCGCGTGCTGGAGCATATCGTCGATACGGTTTTATATTTCGAAGGCGACCGCAACGACGCATTTCGCCTGCTGCGTGCAGTAAAAAACCGATTCGGCTCCACCAATGAAATCGGCGTTTTTGAAATGCGCGACACGGGTATGGAGGAAGTAAAAGACCCAAGCTCCCTGTTTTTAACGGGAACAAATGCTCCCGGATGCGCCGTTACCTGCGCGCTAGAGGGTACGCGGCCGATGCTTGTGGAGGTACAGTCGCTTCTTTCCCCCTCGCCTTTTAATAACCCGCGCCGCATGGCGGCAGGTGTGGACGGCAACCGCCTTTCTTTGCTTCTGGCGGTGCTCGAAAAAAAAGCAGGGCTTCGCTTTAGCGATAAGGATGTTTATATTAATGTGATGGGCGGCATACGGCTTGATGAACGCGCGGGAGACCTTGCGGTTGCTATGTGCATTGTCTCTGCTCTGTTTGATGCCCCACTGCCTTTTTCAACCGCGTTTATAGGCGAGCTTTCCCTTACAGGGGAGGTACGCGGCGTGAGCCGTATTGAAAAGCGCGTACAGGAATGCTATAGATTGGGCTTCACGAACATCGTGCTGCCAAAGACCGATGTCAAAATTAAAGCCGAAGGCGCAAAGCTCATCCGCGTGAAAAACATCGCGGAAGCCGTAAAGCTCTTGGCCAAATCGCAAACGAACTGATTCTTAAGAAACTTCCTTTCTTGAAAGGCAGGATTCTATGCAATATGCACTCCCCACAAATATTTGGGGACGCTTTAAGAGCAAATTCATCGGCGACAAAGCCTTTTACCGTACGGTAATACTCCTTATTTTGCCCGTCGTGGTGCAAAACCTGGCGTCCAACATGGTCATACTTTTGAACAATGTCATGGTTGGATCCCTCGGCACACTGCATATGTCGGGCGTCGCCATCGCCAACCAGCTTATCTTCGTGTTCAACCTTACAATTTTCGGTGCAATCTCGGGTGCGGGCATTTACGGTGCGCAGTTTGCCGGCGCGGGAGACTGGGAAGGATTTCGAAAAACCTTCCGCTTTAAGCTGCTCGTGGCATTCGGCATTACCCTTGCGGGTGCAGCCATTTTACTTACATGGCCGGATACGCTTATCTCCCTCTACCTTACAGGCGAGGGCAGCGCTTCAGATGCGCAGGATATGCTCCACTACGGAAAGCAGTATCTAAACATCATGCTGCTCGGGTTTTTGCCCTACGCAATAACGCAGTGCTACAGCGGCTCGCTTCGCGAAACGGGTGATACTTTGCCGCCCATGGTGGCGAGTGTCTCAGCTGTTTTTACGGACCTTCTACTTAATTTTTTGCTCATTCAAGGGAGGCTTGGGTTTCCTGCGCTCGGCGTCCGCGGTGCAGCAATCGCTACGGTAGTAAGCCGCCTTGTAGAGCTTGGCATTATTTTAGTATGGACACACACCAACCACAAAAAATTCTTCTTCATGAAAAGCGTGTATCGCTCGCTTCGCATAGGCAAGGAGCTTGCGCTCAGCATCGCCGGCAAAAGCCTGCCGCTTCTTGTAAACGAATTTCTTTGGGCGCTCGGCGTTACAACGCTGACACAAATTTTCTCCACACGCGGCCTTATGGTGGTTGCAGGGCTGAACATCGCGAGCACCATCAGCAATCTGTTTAACGTGTTCTTTATCTCGATGGGCTCTGCGGTTGCCGTTATGGTGGGGCAAGCCCTCGGCGCCAACGATATCCCCCGCGCGCGAGGCTATGTATGGAAGCTTTTGTTTTTCAGCCTCTCTATCTGCGCGTTATTCGGATCCTTGCTTTTTATCATCGCCCCTGCGATACCAAATGTCTACAACACGGAAGATGAGGTAAAGCGCATTGCTACGGTGTTTTTGCGCACAAGTGCCGTATACATGGCATTTAGCGCTACCTCGCACTGCTGCTATTTTACCATCCGCTCAGGCGGAAAAACATTCATTACAATGCTGTTTGACAGCGTGTTTTCTTGGGTCGTCAGCGTTCCCTATACCTATTTCATAGTGCACCATACGCTTTTGCCCATTGAAGTTCTCTACCCGCTTTGCACCCTGACCGAGTTTGTAAAATGTGTAATCGGCCTTATTATGGTGCGCTCTGGCCGTTGGGCGAGGAACATGACCGGTTACCCCGTAAAAGAGGAAAAAGCTTCGCTGCAGGAAAGCCAGTAAGTGAACGATCCCAGAGATCACTTTTGAAGCACAATCCTTGCCACATGACCTTTGGAATGCTATAATCTTTCATGCGGCTAAAACAGGCCGAAACTTTATAAGGCATGCGCTCGTAGCTCAGCTGGATAGAGTATCAGACTCCGACTCTGAGGGTCGTGGGTTCGAATCCCGCCGGGCGCGCCAGACCAAAAGTCCGCTAACGGAAGTTAGCGGACTTTTGGTTTGTATTCTTCATTCTTATTTCTTCGTTCTTCACTAACTAAGTCGGTTCGTACAAAATGCGATTTTGTTGTAAATGCAACATAACAATCTGTTAATACATGGTAAAGTAAATATATAAGTCATCGAGCGTTGAGAGTTACGAGGTTAATGGGCACTTCGCCGAGTCGAACGTGTATAGGATCGTAAAACGAGGAAGACTTACTAAGACTGATAAATTAAGAAACTTTAAAGCAGCCGAAAAGAAACAGGCAATAGGAGGCGTACGAAATGAAAAAGCATGTGAAAAACAACGTATACTGGGTTGGGAAGGTTGATTGGGAGCTTCAAAAGTTTCACGGAGAAGAATACTCAACACACAAAGGTTCAACGTACAATTCCTATCTGATTCAGGAAGAAAAAACCGTCCTTGTGGATACGGTTTGGGCGCCGTTTGCAGAGGAGTTCGTTGCGAATTTAAAAACAGAAATTGACTTAGAGAAAATCGATTTTATAGTCGTTAACCACGGAGAAGTCGACCACAGCGGTGCTCTGCCCGCCCTTATGAAGCATATCCCGGACAAGCCGATTTATTGTACGGCAAATGCGGTTAAGTCTTTGAAAGGACAATATCATCAAAACTGGAATTTTCATGTCGTAAAGACCGGAGATAAAATTGATATCGGCAACGGAAAAGAACTTATCTTTGTAGAAATGGCAATGCTGCATTGGCCGGACAGTATGGCCACCTATATGACGGGTGACAACATTTTATTCAGCAACGATGCATTCGGGCAGCATTTTGCAACAGAAAAGCTGTTTAACGACCAGGTTGACCAATGCGACTTGTTCAATGAGTCCATAAAATATTTTGCAAACATTTTAAACCCCTTTAATCCCATACTCAGAAAAAAGCTGGATGAGGTTATTGCATTGAACCTTCCCATCGATATAATTGCGACAAGCCATGGCGTTGTTTGGCGGGACAATCCAATGCAAATTGTTGAAAAATATGTGCAGTGGTCCAAGGATTATCAACAAAACCAGATTACGATCATCTATGATACCATGTGGAACGGCACAAAACTTCTCGCGGAGAAGATTGCCGAGGGAATAAGGCTTGCGGATCTTGATGTGGTTGTAAAAGTCCATAATCTTGCTAAGAGCGACGAGAACGATTTGATAACCGAGGTTTTTAAATCTAAAACCGTCGTGATCGGTTCGCCGACAATTTCAAACAGCATACTGCATTCGGTAGCAGGCTTTATTCATCTCATGAAAGAGCTTAAGTTCAAAAATAAAAAAGCTGCGGCATTCGGCTGTTACGGTTGGAGCGGAGAATCCGTAAAAGTACTAAATGAGATGCTTGTGAATGCAGGCTTTGAGGTTTCATTAGAAGGTTATAAAAACCAATGGAACCCCGATGCGGGTGCACAACTTGCAGCAATAGAAAACGGAAAAACAATCGCTAAGCTATAACAGCAAAATCTATAATCGATTTAGACCTTCAGAATGGATAGTAACGCACCGGTGAACAGATATAAGGATAGTGGACGAAACCGTCCACTATCCTTTCGTTTTAACAAAACGATGACAAAAAGTGATGCCGCGCCATGACAAATTTTTGCTTGTTAGTGCGGTACGCGGGGTTATACAGCTTCCCTAAATCTTGTACGTTGCCACTTATCAATAAAGGCTCCGTTCTTATGAATGCGCCATTTTTGTGGTAGTATAGGCATAGGTGAATCAGTAATTGTATAATGGTTATTTTACGGTTTATGAAACCTGCAGGAGATT
>JAEWZS010000060.1 GCA_023458355.1 Bacillota bacterium | reverse complement strand
GCAAGGCTTGTGAAAAGGCCGCTTAAGCGGTTCATAAAGCCCATAGCGCTCGCATAGGTGCCCTCGCGCCTCAGGTTATGCTTTCTTGTATCCTCGTCCATGATGCGCGCACCGACAAGGTCCATGGTGGTGATTACACCGGCAAAGCCTAAGCCCACCACGCAGCTTGCTATAACCGCCGTTACAAGCCCGGTCGTAAAATAAAGCGGTATGAATGCGACAGCGAGCATAATGAGCGCTGCGCGCCAAATGGGCATGAGCGTGTGCTTTTTCACAAGAGCTGCCCAAACGACCACCCCGCCCATGGCAAGAAGAAGTACAACGCCCAGCAGAACGGTGTTATATAGGCCATCAAGCCCGAGCGTGTATTTTACAAAGAAAGGTACCGCCTGCATCACAAGCGCCATAGCGGCGCTGTAAAATGCGTTTGTCAGCCCGAACAGCCAAAATTTAGGGTTGGTGAGCATGGTCTTTATCGTATCCCAAAGCTTGGGCTTTTCCCCGGTCTCCTCCGGCTCGTTCTCGTGGCAGCCGAGCGCGCAGAATATGATGACCGCAGCTGCAAGCAAGCCGTACACGATGGCGGTCGTGCCGTAGCCGATGGCCTTGGTGACGAGCGGCGTAAGCGCGATGCTTATGACCATGGCGACGAGCTGGAATGCCTGTCGCATGGCGTTTGTTTTGGCGCGCTCAGCATCTGATTTAAATAACTCCGGGAACAGTGCGCCGTAGTTGGCATTGATGAGTGAATCAATAGTACCCGTAAGCATGTACATAAGAAGCATGTACACAAAAAGGCTGTTACCGCTTAAAAACGCCGGGAAATTGTAAAACGCGGCAAAGCATAGCGCGAGAAGCGGCGCGCCAATTACAAGCCATGGCCTTCTACGACCCCATTTCGTGCGCGTACGATCGGATAAAAAGCCATATACAGGGTTGTCGATGGCATCTAGGAATGTGTAAAGGAATAGCACCAGCGCGTACTGTTTTGCCGTGACCCCGTGGTCTATTACGTAAAACGAGGCGGCATAGGTTTTGAACATGTTGATGGGAATGGATGTGCCGAACATGCCGACGGCATACCGCAAGGGGCTCGTCCGCTTTTTAAGTGACATGGCTGCCTCCTTATGTAGAATGATATGTATGAAATGATGGAGTGAATTTAATTTATCATATTTAATATATATTGTAAATCCACCTTAGATTAAAACGTAAAATTTAACGTGCTTTTTCGAAAACCACAGGTTATTTCAGGTATAACGGCAAAGTTTTCGGAGAGGCTCCTTGGTATGTAACTTGCTAAAAAACATGTTTTACTATATGATAGCAGCAATAAAATGCATTTAGTGTAGAGGTGCCCATGAAAAACAAGGATGTGTTTTTATACCAACGGGTTTACGAGCAGATTTTGCGGCGCATTCAAAGCGGCAATTACACGGAAGATCAAAAGCTGCCTTCGCACGTAGAGCTTCGCACAGAATACGGCGTGAGCATGATTACTCTCAACAAAGCGCTCTCAATGCTCGCTGAAGAAGGCTACCTAACGCGCGTTCCCGGACGCGGCACATTTGTAAGCGCTATCACGCCGAAAAAAAAGACGGCTGTGCCGCCTAGCGGCAAAATGCTTATCGGAGCTGTGCTCGAGCATGTAACCACTCCTTTTGGGCTTGAAATGATGTACCGCATGGATGCATGCGCCAAAGAAGCGGGCTACAGGCTCATACTACGCTTTTCCTACGGCGACCGCGAAAAGGAAACCGAGGAAATTCGCTTCCTTATTGAGCAGGAGGTAAGTGGGCTAATTATAATGCCAAGCCATGGGGAGCATTACAGCGCCACCATTCTAAAACTTTCCCTCGAAGGTTTTCCCGTTGTTATGGTAGACAAAAAGCTAGCAGGTATCCCTCTGCCCTCTGTACGGACCGATAATGCCGCAGCCGTTGCGCGGCTCGTTTCGGAGCTTGAAGCGCGCGGCGCTAAGCGGATTTGCTTTTTGTACCGCGGGTACGACGATGTAATCAGCGTACAGGAGCGCAAAAACGGCTTTATGGAGGAAACCCGCCGTCTTGGGCTTAACGAATGCCAAATGCTTCCACTGCCTGCTGAGGCGAACGCGGAATCTTTTTTGAGCAGCACACCTTCACAAAAAGCTGTTTTAGAGCTAAAAAAGCACCTAACAGGCCCCGTCATGGGTGCTGATGCAATCATCGTTGCGGAGTACGGCATTGTTTCAGCGCTTGTATGCGCAGCAAATGAGCTTAACCTAAAAATCGGGAAGGATTTTCGCGTTGCCTGCATAGACGAGGACGCACTTGCGCCGTTTGGCTATACGTTCATGCATATGAAACAGGACGAATCCGCCATAGCGGAAAAGGCAGTTGCACTTCTTCTCGACCGCATGGCCGGCAGCACAGTGCCGCAGGAAAGCCACCTAGTCCCCGCAATTTTCTACGCGGGAGAACGGAAGGCTGAGTCATGAAAAAAATAACGGCGCTTTTGATCGGTGCGGGGCAGCGCGGCACAAACGCTTACGGTGCGTATGCCCTGAATCACCCCGACGAGCTTTCTTTTATCGCTGTGGCGGAGCCGCGGCAGGACAGACGAGAGGCTTTTGCACGCGCACATAACATCCCGAAGGAGTTTCAATTTGCGCACTGGCGTGATGCGTTTTCCCTTGCTCGTTTTGCCGACTGCGCATTTATTTGCACGCAAGATAGGGAACATTTTGCACCCGCGACCGAGGCGCTTAAAAGCGGCTATCACGTGCTTTTAGAAAAGCCCATGAGCCCCGAAAAGCACGAAATACTCGCCATGGCGGATATGGCTGAGCGCACAGGGCTTACCTTAAGCGTATGCCATGTGCTGCGTTATTCACCGTTTTTTACAACCATAAAGCGTTTGCTTGATGAAGGCACTATAGGCAATCTTATATGTATCGAGCATCTTGAAAGCGTTGGTTTTTGGCATGCGGCGCACAGTTATGTACGCGGGAACTGGCGAAAAACTGAAGTAAGTCCCATGATACTCGCAAAGTCCTGCCACGATACGGATATTTTACAGTGGCTTGCGGGAAGCGAATGCGAATGTGTAACAAGCTTCGGAAGCCTCGCCCATTTTAACGCCGAACATGCACCTATTGATGCGCCTTCACGCTGTACGGACGGCTGCAAGCATCAAAACACATGCCCCTATTACGCGCCGCGCTTTTATTTACGATATGCAAACGCTAGCTACGGTGGCTTTATCAGCGTTTTGACGCTCGACCAAACACCCGAAGGTGTTATGAAGGCACTTCGCGAAGGCCCTTACGGGCGCTGCGTCTACCGCTGCGATAACGATGTGGTAGATCACCAGACGGTGCAATTCTGCTTCCGGAACGGTGTTCACGCAAGCTTTGTGATGTCTGCCTTCACCATGTTTAACGAACGCGTCATCAATATAATGGGAAGCCACGGGCAGATTCGCGGCAACATGGATAAAAACATTGTTGAGCTATGGGATTTTGCAACGGGCAGCCATACTACAATCGAAGTGAACCCGCTTAAAGGCGAGCATAACGGCAGCGATGAAGCTATGTTAAGCGCCTTCACAGCGCTTTTACGTGGCGAAAAGGGCGTAAAAAACCAAACCGACGCACGGTTGAGCGCAAAGAGCCACATTGTCGCACTCGCAGCCGAAAAGAGCAGACGTTTGGGCGGAGCGCCTATAAACATAGCGGAGTTTGAAAAGGAATAGGAGCGCTGAACCCGCTCGAGAAAACGAAGGCCGTACAGCGCATATCACCCTGTAAGGCCTTCGTTGCATTTATCCATTCTTTACCTTACAGTTCCTCCGCTACCTGCATGATGAGCGGAAGCACCTGTTTTTTGCGCGAGAGCACATCATTTAAGAAAAGCTCGCCCTCACGCGGTTCAAGGCCGTATGCCCTGTAAAAAATGTCCTTGCGGTCGCCGGCGAGCAAAACGTGCGAGCCGCCTCGGTTTAAGTCAGTCACGAGAAGCACCAGAAGCGAAAACCCGCCTCTCAAGCAGAAGTAGCGCATCCTCTCCTCAATTTTCGGCTGCATATCCGAAAGGCTTTCCGAATCGATGGAGTATACCTGCGCCACACCTACCTTGTATTTGCCGACAAGGTATTCCTTCAAGTCGCCGCTGACGATTTCATCGGGCGTTTTACCGCGAAGCTTTGAACCTGCATTCATAAGCTTTACGGCGAGGTCATTGGGCTGCACATCCGCAATCTTTGCAAGCTTCTTTGCTATTTCCACATCGACGGGTGTGCAGGTGGGAGAACGGAAGTTAAGCGTATCGGAAAGTATGGCCGACAGTAGAATCCCCGCAATATGCGGCTCAATTTTTACCTCTTGCGCCTCATAAAGTGAGGCGATAATGGTAGAAGTGCTACCGACAGGCTCATTTTTAACGAGAATGGGGTTGTTTGTCTCAATATCGCCAAGACGGTGATGATCGATAATCTCTAAAATTTCCGCATCCTCTATGCCAGCGGCGGTTTGGTTTATCTCGTTATGATCCACAAGTATTGCGCGCTTACAGCCACGCGAAAGCAGGTGGTAACGCGAAATCATACCGACCACGTGGTTTTCACCATCCACCACGGGGTAGCTGCGGTAGCGGGTTTTGAGCATACGCTCCGCAACATCGTCTTTAAACTCCTCCAAGCCCGCTGTTACGAGGTTTTTTGTGCTCATCACATGCGAAACGGGAATGCTTTGGTGCACGAGCATAGCGGCTTCATAGGTATCGCAGGCGGTTGAAATGATGTCACAGCCGTGCTCGGACGCAAACTGGACATCATCTTCGCGTGGAATATAGCCGCAGGTACCTACAACAAGCCGCGCACCGCAAAGCGCTGCTGCGCGTACGTTCTCGGAGCTATTCGCTATTACAATGTCTGCCGGGCGGAGGTAATCCTTCATGCGGTTGGGTTGTTGTGCTGCGATCATCACGCGCCCAAGCGCTACCCCCTCCTCCGGTTTTCCCGATACTGCGGTTGCGCATAGTGTTTCTACAATGTTTTTCAGCGGTGTTTTGCTTTGGATAAGAACATCACGCTCGCCAACCTCTAAAAAGTTTTTGGTGATGTCCGAAAGCGTCGTAACCCCGATGAGTTTTTTGTTCGCATCCGTTACGGCAAGGGTTTTTCTCGAGTTTGAGCGCATCAGCCCCCATGCCTTTCTGATGGAGGTATCCGGCGTAACACACACGGCTTCGTCCATTTCAAGATCCATCACCTGTGTTTTGATGGTCGAAAGAAGACGCGGCTCGGGCACGTTGAAGTATTGCAGTACGAATTTGGTTTCGTTGTTTAGCTCGCCAAGGCGCGCGGGTACGGCCACTATGCCCTGTGCATTTTTCAGCGCTGCGTAAGCGATGCTTGCGCAGATGGCATCGGAATCCGGGTTTTTATGCCCGAAAACGTAAAGTTGCCCCATTTGGGTTCCTCCGATATAAGATTATAAATATGAAAGCGGGCCGTTACCGTCCGCTGTTTCCCCGTTGTGATAAAAAGTTCACATGGTCAGTATACCATAAGGCAAGGCGAAACCCTATGGTTTGGTAAGTGAAATTATTCCTTGTCCCGCAAAGCACTTGTTGTATAATAATGGTAACAAAACGATTTCATTTACGACTTCCTATTCATTTCGCATAACGCAAGTTGGAGGTATCTCATCCATGGAAAACAAAACACGCGCAAGGGAACTCGTTTCTAAGATGACGCTTGCGGAAAAGGCGTCGCTGTGTTCGGGGCTAACGACATGGAACCTCAAGAGTATAGAGCGCTTGGGGCTAAAGTCCGTTATGGTGACGGACGGGCCGCACGGGCTTCGCAAGCAGGACGGTATATCTGACCATCTTGGGCTCAACAAGAGTGTCCCCTCCGTTTGCTTCCCCACCGCGAGTGCCACAGCATGCAGCTTTGACCGCGACCTCCTTTATAAAATAGGCATTGCGATGGGCGAGGAATGCTTACAAGAGAATGTGTCCGTAATATTGGGGCCGGGTGTAAACATCAAAAGGAGCCCTCTTTGCGGCAGGAATTTCGAATACTTCAGCGAGGACCCCTACTTGGCAGGCGAGCTCGGTACATCTCTCATCAACGGCGTACAGGGGAAAGGCATCGGGACATCCCTTAAGCATTACGCCGCCAATAATCAGGAATCGCGCCGTATGACCATCGACAGCGTGGTGGACGAAAGAGCACTTCGTGAAATTTATCTTTCCGCATTTGAAACGGCCGTTAAAAAAGCGCAGCCGTGGACCGTGATGTGTAGCTACAACCGCATCGGCGGAGAATACCTTGCAGACAGCAAGCTATTTTTAACCGATATACTACGAGATGAGTGGGGCTTTGATGGCCTTGTTGTAACCGACTGGGGTGCCTGCAACGACCGCGTGCAGGGCATTCGTGCGGGTTGCGATTTAGAAATGCCTTCCTCCAACGGGTATAACGACCGCAAGATTATCGAGGCTGTGGAAAGCGGCGAACTCTCTATAGAAGAGCTCGATATATGTGTTTCGCGCATCGTGCGGCTCATACTCGACGCGATGGAAAACCTAACGGAAAGCTTCACATACGATGAGAACGCGCACCATGTGCTCGCCCGAAAAGCCGCGGCGCAAAGCGCGGTGCTCTTAAAAAACGAAGAAGGTATATTGCCGATCAAGGACGGGCAGAGCATTGCCGTAATAGGCCGCTTCGCAAAGGAACCTCGCTACCAGGGCGAGGGAAGCAGCCACATCAACCCCACGCGGCTTGACAGCGCGTTTGATGCACTCACAGAGCGCGGGAGCAAGTTTGATTATGCCGATGGCTACGACCTAGCAAAACCCGATGAGCTAAACGAAGAGCTCATAAAGGCTGCTTGCGACGCTGCGCGCGACAAGGACATTGTACTCATTTTTGCAGGCCTCCCGCCCGCATATGAAAGCGAAGGATTTGACCGCACCAAGCTCGACATGCCCTTAAGCCACAATAAACTCATCGAGGCCGTGTGCGCCGAAAACCCAAACACGGCGGTTATTTTGCAGCTTGGCGCACCCGTGATAATGCCATTTGCAGACAAAGCAAAAGCCATCCTACTTTCCTACCTGGGCGGTCAGGCGGGCGGCAGCGGCACGATAGATTTGCTGTTTGGTGACGCGAACCCGAGCGGCAAACTCGCGGAGACATTCCCCCTTTCCTTAACCGATACACCAAGCTACCTGCACTTCCCGGGCGGCACAAAAACCGTGGAATACCGAGAAAGCATCTACGTTGGCTATCGCTATTACGATGCGGCTGGTAAGGCGGTTCAATACCCGTTTGGATATGGGCTTTCCTATACTACTTTTGAATACTCTAACCTTACGTTGAGCGCACCAAGCTACAAGGGCGGCACTTTAGATGCTACATTTACCGTAACCAACACAGGGAATGTCCGCGGTGCTGAAATTGCGCAGCTTTATGTAAGTGCTAAAAACACAAAGATTTTCCGTGCCCCGCGCGAGCTTAAAGGCTTTGAAAAGGTTATGCTCGAAGCGGGCGAAAACAAAACCGTAACCATGCCCTTGAACGAAAGAAGCTTTTCCTACTACAACACAGTGGAAAAATGCTTCGCGATAGAAGGCGGCATATATGCGATAGAAATCGGCGCTTCGAGCCGTGACATCCGTTTGCGTGCTGACCTTGACGTGGAGGGCGACGGCTTAGAAGAGCAGCTTCTCCCTTATTACGAAAATTTAAGGGCTTATGCAAGGCCCACAGGTACACCTCTCAACATCCCCGACAGCGAATTTTCTACACTCCTTTCTCGACCCATACCGCCCGCGAACCGTCAAAAAGGCGAGCCGTTTACGCTTAACAGCACTTTAAGCGATATGCATAAAACCCTCATAGGCAAAATCGTGTTCGCATTGGTAAAAAAGATGGCTCTCAAAATGGCAGGTGACACTACGGACGAGGGGCTTATGAACATGTTTAACGCTATGCTCGCGGAAATGCCCATCAGAAGCCTTGCCGCCATGAGCAACGGCGCGCTCACGCCTACGCAGGGCCAAGGCCTAGTGGATATGGCGAACGGCAAGCCGTTTAAAGGGATGAAGAAGCTTTTAGCCAAAGAGCAATAAGAGGCAGTGCCATGAAGTATATCCGCAATAAAATCATTGAAAACTGGGAAAAGGTAGCCGTGAGCGATGCAGAGCGTATCGCAAAGCAAACACCTACGCCAAATATTACGGTGAAGCGCAAAATCCCCTACCATGATGACGGCCACGAGATGCACACGCTCAACGTCTACTATCCCGATAACGCAAAAGGCCTGTTACCCACCGTTGTAGATATACACGGCGGAGGTTGGTTGTACGGCGACAGGGAGCTGAACCGCCATTTTTGCATGTTTCTTGCAGCACAAGGATACACCGTTATCGGCATGAGCTATCGGCTATTGCTGGAGACCGATCTAAAAGGGCAAGTGCAGGATATTTTCGAAAGCCTACATTGGCTTAGCCACCACGCGCAAGATTACCACAGCGACCTCGACAGAGTCTTTCTTACGGGCGATTCCGCAGGCGGGCATCTATCCGGCCTTACGGCTTGCGTGAACCTTAGTGCTGATCTTCAAAAAGCGTACGGTGTTAAGCCCGTTTCCTTCCCTTTTCGCGCGGTCGCCATTAACCACGGCGCGTGCGACCTGCATACAAGTTTCTATAAGGGCAGAACTCTTACGGGAAAGCTCGTCAAGCGGGAAATGGCATTGATGTTCTTTGGCAAGCGCCCGAGCCTA
>JAEWZS010000059.1 GCA_023458355.1 Bacillota bacterium | reverse complement strand
ACCATCATCGTTTGTGTCGGAAGCGGCCTGCACGGAGAGCTCGCGCATACGCTGAAGGATTGCGTGAGTTTCGGTGAGAGCACCCTCGGCGGTCTGCACCAGCGAGATAGCATCCTGGCTGTTCTTCGATGCCATGTTGAGGCCCTTAATCTGCGCCCTCATCTTTTCGGAAATCGCCAAGCCGGCGGCGTCGTCGCCCGCACGGTTGATACGGTAACCGGAAGAGAGTTTTTCGGTGGAAGCGGCCACGCTGTTGTTGTTGATGGAGTACTGCCTGTGGGTGTTGAGGGCTGCTGCATTGTTAGCGATACGCATGAGTTAATTCCTCCCTGATTTTTATTCGGCATCCTTGCCTTAATTTGATTCACAAAAGAGCCGCCCTGCTTCCCGGGCGCTGTCAGGAACCGTATGGCGTTCTTTTTGCGTCTGCTATTATTATCGGGATATTTTTCCGCAACTTTAGCTTTGTAATGATTTTTTTTGTAACAAAAAAGCTGTTACTTTGCGAATATGCGAAGTTTTTTGTAAAATAAGGTATTGTAATCCATCATATGGTGGTATACAATAAATTTGGTACATAATATTGTATAAACTGCATAAAATAGACAATTTACGCATGCTATGTTTCACTGACGTACCGATTCGTATTACGCAGCCGGCGTGGAACCGGACTTAATAAGGCAACGGGTGAAAGAGTTTTGGATTTTTTAAAAAAGACCTTTCAAAAAATCGTTGAGCGGTTCAAAAGCCTTTCAAGCGGCCAAAAGACGCGGCTTATCGTGCTGGTGTTGCTGGTCGCAGCCATTATCGTGACGGCTTCGGTGTTTCTCAACCGCAAGTCCTACGGCGTGCTCTACAGCGGTATGGAAGCTGCGGATGCGGGCGAGGTAATAAACCTCCTGAGCGAAATGGGCGTGGACGCAAAATCCCAGGGCACGGATACCATTTTGGTAGAAAGCTCCAAGGTGGACAGCGTGCGCATGGAGCTTGCGGCCGAGGGCTATCCCAAGAGTGGTTACGATTTCGATATTTTCGCCATGGCTTCGGGCCTTGGCACCACGGACGTGGAGAAGAGTGTTTATCTGCAGTTCCAACTGCAAGAAAACCTCCGCCAGTCTATTTTGAGCTTCGTCGAGGTAAAAGAGGCGGTTGTAAACCTCTCCCTTGCGCAGGAAGATGCCTTCGTTCTAAGCCAAAACGAGATTCCGGCTACGGCGAGCGTAATACTCACGCTTCGGGAAGGTACCGTTTTAACAAACGCTAAGGCGCGCACAATCGCGGAGGTATTGACGAGCATCCGCGGCCTTAAGGTTGAAAACATCCGCATCATGGATTCGGACATGAACCTTTACGACCTTACAGAAGAGGATGACGATTATACTGTTGTAACCGATCGACTCAGCTTAAAAAATGCCGTGCAGGACGGGCTTAAGGAGCAGGTTGTAAACCTGCTCACCCCCATTTTCGGACAGGACGGCATTTATGCCGCCGTCAACGCTACGCTTGCTTTCGACGATGAAACGCAGGAATCGAAGGTTTTCAACCCGCCCGTGGAGGGCATGGAAGAGGGGCTCGTTGTGAGCATGCAGGAGTTAGCCGAAACCGTTAAAGGCGACGCTGCAACAAATACTATTGTCGGCACTGAATCTAATGGTGCCGGTGTCTCCACCTACCCGGACGTGACGATCGATGAGGATACTGTTTACGGAAAGACCACCCGCGAGGCGAATTACGAGCTAAACGAGATCAGGACCCAGATCACGCGTGCCAAGGGCTACATCAGCGAACTTTCGGTCTCGGTCATACTCGACAGCTCTGTGTTGGAGGAGGATTATACGGAAAACGTGAGAAACCTCGTTGCGAACGCCATAGGCGTAGACATCGGGCGCATCACGGTGGAGCGGCTTCCGTTCTTGCGTCTCGATACAAGTACCGATGTCTCCGCAGCGCTTGAAGCGCAAAAGGAGATGCTCGCGGCTACCAACCAAGCGCAGTTAATCAAAACTCTCATCACAGCCGGCACGGTGATCATCGTGTTCTTGCTGATCCTCGCCGCTATTCGCATACTTAAGCGCCCGGCAAAGCCCGCGAAGGAAGAAGAAAGTGCAACTCCCGACTGGGGCCAGGGGGAAGGGGGCTACTATGCACCTGTTTACTATGACGAGTATCAAGACCCCATGTACGGTGAGGCTTATTTAGCCGAGGAAGCACAACCCGTAGTTAAAGAGGAGAAACCTGCCGAGGTGCGGTCTACCGGCACGAAGCTTGATCTTTCCATCGACGATGAAACCGAGCTTGAAACGAGTAAACCCGTAGCGGACAAAGAAGATACAGAAGCTAAATCCGACAAGAAAGAACCGGAAAAGAAGAGCGAAAAGGAAGAGCCGGAAGAAGAGGATGAAAAGGAAGAGGTAGATGAAAAGGGCGTAAAACGCGTCAAGAAGACAAAACGGCTTTGGGGTAGAGCCAAAAAGTTAGCTGAAAAGGAAGCGGAGGAAGCCGCCAAAGCGGAAGCGGAAGCCACAGAATCTGCTGCTCAAGGTGTTGTTGCCGCAGAAACCGCCGCCGTGGAGCCTCTTCTTGCCGAGATAGAGATCAAAAAGGATACCAATCTCACGCAGCTTGAAGCTTTTATCGAGAAAAATCCCGAAACGGTTGCGCTTCTTTTGCGCAGTTGGCTTTCGGATGAAAGGTGATAAGGTGATGTTGAATGTCCGGCGCTAATGAAACGCTCACGAATAAAGAAAAAGCGGCCGTGCTCATGATCACGCTTGGCAAAGAGCATGCAGCAAAGCTCTATCAAAGCCTCAATGAGGAAGAGATTGAGCAGCTTACGCTCAGCATTACGAGCATGCGACGCATTACCTCCGAGGTAAAGGAGGCCGTGGTGGCCGAATTCCTCGAGGTATGCATGGCGCAAAAGTTCATATCCGAAGGCGGTATTGATTACGCAAAGGATATTTTGGAGAGCGCATTCGGAGAGGATCGCGCCAATGAACTTATCACCCGCCTTTCCTCATCGCTTCGCGTACGCCCGTTCGACTTCATCCGCCGTGCGGACTCTACGCAGGTCTATAACTTTTTACAAAATGAGCATCCGCAAACGATTGCACTGATACTTTCTTATCTCGACCCAAAGCAGGCAGCCCCCGTACTCGCGTCGCTGCCTTTTGAAAAGCAGGCAAACGTCATCACGCGTATCGCCAATATGGGTGCAACCTCGCACGAATACGTGAAGGACGCCGAACGCGTGCTTGAGCATAAGCTTTCGACGATGATCTTTGGCAACCAAACCATCGTGGGTGGGGTAGACAGCCTCGTCAGCATTATGAACAGCGTAGACAGAGGCACTGAAAAGCATCTCTTAAGCGTACTTGAGCAGACCGACGCCGAGCTTGCCGAGGAGATCAAAAACCGCATGTTTGTGTTTGAGGATATCACGAGTCTCAGCAACCAGGCCATTCAGCGCGTACTTCGCGAAGTGGACAACCGCGACCTCGCCGTTGCGCTTAAGGGCGTTAGAAGCGACGTGTCTAAGGTCATCTTTGAGAACATCTCTAAGCGCTTGCAGGATATGCTCCGCGAGGAGATCGACTACATGGGGCCTGTGCGCGTGCGCGACGTGGAGGAAGCCCAGCAGAAGATCGTCGGCATTATAAGAAAGCTCGACGATGCAGGAGAAATTATCATCGCGCGCAAGCAGGACGACGCGCTTATCCTATAATTTTCATTGCCTGCCCGCCGATGCACCGCGCACTTTTGTATGCGTGAAGGTTTTTCGGCGGGTTTTGTGTATTTAAATAAGGTAAGGTGGTAATTCCTTGATCCGAATCGACAAAGAAAATTACCTGAAGCTGGGTTCCTCGGAACTCAATTCCAACATCATCAAGAGCTGGGAGCTGTCTGAATTTACTTCGGAAGAAAGCGTGACCCCCGAAGAGCTCAAGACATTTTTAAAGGAGCACCTCGGTGAGGATCATTGCGCCGTAACGGCGGCCGCTGCAAGCGACACGGAGCACCCGCTCAACGAAGAGGCCTGCGAGGCACTTTTAAGAGCATTTGACCCGCGTGCTGCCGTTGAGGTGGAAATTGCACGTGCAGCGGCAAAAGCCAATGCAAGCAAGTCTGAGAAAAAACCCGAACCCAAGCCGGAGCTTGAGTCTAAGACTGTGCCTGAGCCCGTGCCTTCTCAGACCAAGCCCGAGAAGAAGCTAAAATCCGTACCCGAGCAGGGTCCTTTGACCGAAGAGGAAGCGGAAGACCTCGCGGAGGAAATTATGCGCGAGGCTGAGGAACTTGCCGAGGAAGTGCTTCATGAAGCGAATCAAGAAGCTGAAGAAATCCTAAATGCGGCTAAGAAGAAGGCCGAGGAAATGCTTATAAAAGCGCAATCGGCGCTTGATGTAGCGCAACAACAGGCGGAAGAAATGGCCAATGCCGCAAGGTGTGAGGCAGCGGCTATAAACGATTGTGCACAGCGTGATGCGGAGGCATTGGTCGAGGGTGCCGAGCATGAGGCGGAAAATATGATTGCCGCCGCGCAGAGCGAAGCGGAGGGTATCCTCTTAGAAGCGGAAAGGAACAGGCAATCGATTTACGACGAGGCAACCGAGAAGGGGTATTCGGAAGGTGTTGCAGCATCACGCAGTGCCATTTTAAAGATGCGCGAGGACTATGAGAACCGCTTGAAAGACTTTTTTGAGCAGGCACGCTCCTATAACGATTTAAGAAATGCGGATATGGAGCAAAATGTGCTTGCGCTCAGCATCGATGTTGCCGAAAGCGTATTAGACATCACGCTCGACCGTAATTTTGAACCTTTTTTCGATCTTGTAAAAAGCGCTATCACACAGCTCAATGCGAAAACGCGCTTTATCATGCGCTTAAACAAGCGCGAGTACGACAGGTTTATGGAAAAAGACGAGTTAACGAGAGCCGTTCTTTCGGAAGCCCCCATGTCGGTAATCTGCGACGGCTCGCTTGAACCCGGGGCGCTTTTGCTGCAGGCTGATGAAGGCACGGTGGATGCGGGCATAAAAACACAGCTTGGCCGCGTTAAAAAGGTATTCGGCCTAGCGGGTGAGGATGCATGACCAAGCGATTTAACATAGAAAAATACAGGGATGCATTAAAAAGCGCCGACCTTTACAAGTATTCGGGCAAGGTGACGCAGGTCGTCGGCCTAACGGTTGAATGTACTGGGCTCAATGCTCGCATGGGCGAGATATGCCGCGTCTACACAGGCAAGGGGAACGACTATGTTTTTGCGGAGGTCGTAGGCTTCCGCGAAAAAAAGGTGCTTTTGATGCCTTTGGGT
>JAEWZS010000058.1 GCA_023458355.1 Bacillota bacterium | reverse complement strand
CGATGATCATTTGCACGGCCAGAAGCCCACCGCAGAATAACAGGTTTTCCACGGTGTACGGAAGCGCAAACTGCAAAAGGTCATTTAAAAGCTCCTTTGCCGCCTTCAGTGAGGCTTTGACGCTCATCTGCAGGAAGAAATGTCTGCGCGATAGGAACAGCCACACAAAGAAACAGCCGAAAAGCCTTGATATGACAAGCGAATAAACAAGTCCCTGCACACCAAGGTGTAAAATGGGTAAAAACAGTATATTTAATAGCGCATACGAAATATTAGCAGCCAAAGATACCCCAAGCGAGCTCTTCGTTTCCCCCATACCTCGCAAAATCCCGTTGCCTGCGTTGATGATCGCGTTGCCCGGGCTTGAAAGCGCTATGCCGAACAGATAGATCTTGGCAAGCTCCAGCACTTTTCTATCTGCGTTGCCGTAAATAAGCTCTAAAACAGGTCCTCGAAAAAGCCCCAAAACGAGCGCCAAAATAAGGCCCACACCTAGCGCAACTACAAGCGACAGTACGCCTGAGCGAGAAACCATACCCGGGTTGTTTGCACCCGAATACTTGGCAACGAGCACCGTGCCGGCCATTGCGACAGCCAGATAGAGCTGGCATATAAGGTTGTTGAGCGAATCCACCATGCCGACTGCGCTTACATCCATGATGCCCGTGGAGCTTATCATGCCATAGTTGAACATATTGAGCGCAACAAACGTAACCTGATCCAAAAACAGGGGCAGCATGATGGAAAATATTCTCTTTTTTGTCATAATCGGGCTCGTCAGCAGTTTCTCGAGCCTCGCATCAAGACGCATGGCAATTGAGGCCATTGCGTTTCTCCCTTACTATAAACTAGAACTATTTTACACACTCTGCAGATGGTGTCAATATTAAGCTCAATGAAAATAAATTTTTTTCAGTAACCTTCCATACTGTTAACTTTACAGAAGCGGCAAAACTACGGTATAATACAGTGCTTATACTTTTCTACGTATTCATTTTTTATTAAGGAGCTGACGGAATTGGATTTGTTCGAATGCTGCAAAAGCTACACGCAACCCCAGGAATTTATGGAATCAGGACTTTACCCCTACTTTAACGCACTTGAAACTGCGCAGGACACGGAGGTCGTAATAAACGGCCAAAAAACCATCATGCTCGGTTCCAACAACTATCTCGGCCTCACCAACGACAAGCGCACCATCGCCGCCGCGCATTTGGCACTCGATAAATTTGGCACAGGCTGCTCGGGTTCCCGCTTCCTCAACGGCACGCTCGTGCTGCATACGGAGCTTGAAAAAGAGCTTGCGGAGTTTTTCCACAAAGAAGATGCCATGACATTGTCGACCGGCTTTCAAACCAACTTAGGCATAGTATCCACCATTGCAAGCCGCCACACCTACATATTTGCGGATGCGGAAAACCATGCAAGCCTTGTTGACGCAGCGCGGTTGAGTTTTGCTAAGCAGGTATCGAAGTTTGAGCACAGCAATATGGCAGACCTTGAAGAACGCCTCGCACGCGCTCCTGAAGACGCTCCCAAGCTCATCATTACAGACGGTGTATTTTCCATGTCGGGCGACATCGCCAATCTACCCGAGATTGTACGACTTAAGCAAAAGTACGGCGCGCGGTTGATGGTAGATGACGCACATGGCGTAGGCATGATTGGCGACCACGGCCGCGGTACAGCCTCGCATTTCGGATTGGAAAACGAGGTCGATATCATCATGACTACCTTCTCCAAATCGCTTGCGTCCTTGGGTGGATGCATGGCTGCCGATGCGTGCGTCGTGAATTACGTGAAGCATAAATCCCGTCCGTTCATCTTCAGCGCGTCCATACCGCCCGCAAACGCGGCTTCCGCTTTAGAGGCACTTCGCATTATGAAGGCAGAGCCGGAGCGTGTAAAGGCGCTCATGGACATCTCCAACTACATGCGCTCGCTGCTGCATGGATACAACATCCCCATCATGGAGGGCAGCACCGCCATCATCCCAATCTATACCTACGATATGACGCGCACGCTCGTTATCGCTAAGGCACTATTAGAACAGGGTGTATATGTAAACCCCGTACTGCCGCCCGCTGTGCCCGACGGACTGTGCCTGCTTCGCACAAGCTATACCGCTACCCATACCCACGAGCAGATCGACCGCGCCGCCGCCATCATCAAAAAGGTGTTTGACGAGCACAAGTAAAGCGAAATTTGAACTCGCTATGAAATTCATTAGCACTCGACACAATCGAGTGCTAATTTTTTGAATTCTCATCAAAGATGCTTCATTTTTTTGCAACAATGGTCTTGTATGCTATAGATAACAAAAGAAGCCCCGCGCATATGGAGCGCAAAACGGCTTCAAACTATTAAGGTATCCTATATACCATAAAAGATCAGGAGGCAAATTTATGAGTATTTTCAATCTCGTACCTTACAGGAGCAATAGCGGTATGTCGAACTATTTCGACGAAATGGAAAAGATGATGGACAGCGCTTTCAGGCCCGTATTTGGCGGCTTGGGCAGTTTCCGCACCGACATCACCGATAATGGCGACCATTATTTACTGGAAGCGGAGCTCCCGGGCTTTAAGAAAGAAGACATCCATCTCAACATCGAGGGCGATCTTTTGACCATCCTGGCAAAGCATGAGGAAAACAAAGAAGAAAAGGATAAGCAGTATTTGCGCCGCGAAAGGAACTTCGCATCCTATGAGAGAAGCTTCGACGTTTCCGAGGTGAAAGCCGAAGAAATCCGTGCCAACTACAACAACGGCGTGCTCGAACTGACCTTACCTAAAAAAGTTCCCGCCACCCCCATCAGCAAAAGGATTGAGATCCAGTAACGAAAGACAGCATATGCAAAAACACCCGCGAGGCATTAACCTCGCGGGTGTTTTCTTTGAATATTGCAAGCCATGTGTGCGAGAGATAAAGCCTTACGCTATTTCAAGCGCAAGTTCCATCATTTTGGTAAATGTGTTTTGCCTCTCCTCTGCGGTACACTCCTCGCCTGTTACGAGGCTGTCGGAGATGGTGCAGATGCAAAGCGCATTTTTCTTTGCACGCGCGGCGTTCATATAAAGCGCTGCGCTTTCCATCTCAACTGCAAGTACACCCATCTTCTGCCACTCGAGCGTACGCATGCCGTCGTCGTAAAAGAGGTCGTTGGAGAGTATGTTGCCTACCGTCACGGGGATATTCATCTTCTCCGCTGCGTCGGTCGCCTTTTTTAAAAGTTCATAGCTCGCCGTGGGAGCATAGACGCCCGGCAGGCCAAACTGTTTATCGAAGTTTGAATTAAAGCTCGCGCTCATGCCAATCACGATGGAGCGAAGCTTGAGATCAGGGCTTATCGCACCTGCCGAGCCGATGCGGATGATGTTTTCAACGCCGTAAAAGTTAAAAAGCTCGTAGGAATAAATACCGATGGTGGGCATACCCATGCCACTTGCCATAACAGAAACGCGCTTGCCGTTATAGGTTCCGGTGTAGCCTTGAATGCCGCGAACATTGTTCACAAGTACGGCATCTTTTAAGAAATTCTCTGCGATGAATTTGCTCCTCAAAGGATCGCCGGGCATAAGAACGGTTTGTGCAAAATCTCCCATTTTGGCATTGATGTGCGGGGTCGGGATACTCATAGGTTTACCTCCTTATAATCTTCGTCGTCGCCTAAATACTGCATGCCCTCGGGCAGATATTGCTTTGCCTCGTCCTCCGGAAGCGCAGTCACATCGCTCAGGCGTTTCCTTATGGCGCGTGTGCGCGTGCCCACAAGCCTGTCAAGCTCCTCGTTTGCGCTTGATATACGCTTTTGCGTAAGTGTGAGCGCATCGTAAAACTTCTCGAATTCCGTTTTGACAGCGCCTAGAACCTTCCAAACCTCGCCGCTGCGTTTTTGGATGGCGACGCTTCTAAATGCAAGCTGCAGGCTGTTGAGCATCACCGCCATGGTAGAAGGCCCTGCGAGGTTTACACGATATTCACGCTGCAGCTGTTCGGTGAGTCCAAGCTTCACAGCCTCGGCGTACAGCCCCTCCGTGGGTAA
>JAEWZS010000057.1 GCA_023458355.1 Bacillota bacterium | reverse complement strand
CCTATCCCCCTTAAACCGGCCACTGCGGGGTGCTTTTGGAACACGAGGGTACTGCGTTGGGATCGATTACGACGGTCGCAACGTAGTGACAACGCAAGGCTGTAAGCCTTGGCCAACGCGAGGCAATAAGCCGAGACTCATAGGGTTCAGGTTCCGCCGGACACGAAGACGTCTCCCGCCAGAGGGCCAAATTGGTGCGCGTAGCGTATATTAATGGCACTAAAAAACGCCCTTGCGCTTTTACTGCAAAGGCGTTTTTGTTGTTATAGTATCTTTCGCCGCTCTAATTCCTGCATTGCCCGTTCGGAAATCTCCTGCGGGCTTAGAAATTTCCCATCCTTCATACAGCGGATTACGGCAATTTCCGGAAAGCGCTCCGCACATTCAAGGTATTTTATACGCGCGCGCTCCTGAATACCGGTCGATTCCTCGTAAACGTCCGCCTTGTCGCCAACATAACCTCGATAACCTTTCTTTTTGACGTTTTCTTCAGCCTGCTCTGAGCTTATATCAAACAAAAGCGTCGCGTCGGGACGGGGGAGGCCGAAATGATTGTATTCAAGCTCGAATACCCAGTCCACAATATCGGGTTTGCCTAAGTCGATGTCGCGTATGCTTTGGTACACTGCGTTTGATAGAACAAAACGGTTTAAAAGGAGTATATCCGCCTCGCCGTCGTTAAAATCGCGAAAGCTCTCCCAACGGTCCAACGCAAACCAAAGCGCCATGCTTTTTCCGTCCACCGTGTCCGCGCGTACACCACCTTCGCCGCTTAAAAGCTTACCCACCTGCGCTCCGAAAAAGCTATCGTAACGCGGATAATCCCGTTTCGCCACATGATAGCCGCGCACGGTGAGCGCTTCAAACAAAAGTGCATACTGCGAGCCTTTGCCGCTCCCGTCAATGCCCTCAATGGAGATGATCTTCGTCTTACCCATACATAATTCCTTAAAAAATTGCTGCTACCATTGTACCATAAGCGCGCCGCAAAAAATATATAGTCAAAAAAAGCATAAAATATGTTGACAAGTAATATTATATGAAATATAGTATTACATGCAAGGCAATGATGCGCGAAAAACAATGCTGTGCGAAATCAAAAGGAAAACACAGCTGCCCGCCGCGCAACCGTTGTCAGGGAGGTGAGGGAATGCTTTTTCAACTTGGTTCGGCGCTTTTGGACGCCTGCGTTCTTTCGGTGTTGGATCGCGAGGATACGTATGGTTATGAGCTCACGCAAAGCGTGAAGGAAGTGGTGGATATTTCGGAGTCCACATTGTATCCGGTTTTGCGGCGGCTGCAAAAAGATGCGCTGTTAACGACTTACGACCAGCCTATTTCAGGTAGGCTCCGCCGCTATTATGCCATTTCGGATGAAGGCCGCGCGGCACTTGAAAACTATCGTACGGAATGGAAGGATTATAAGAAAAAAGTGGAACGACTGCTTATGGGAGGTGGAAGCGATGCGTAAAGAGAATTTAGGCCCGCGTACGGAAACGCGTACTATCGATTTTTTCAGAACTTTAGATCCCGATATGGAGTATGAGCTTACCAGGCATAGCATGTTCGGAGGAGTACGGTAATGAGCAAAAAGGAATATTTAAACCGCTTGGAAGCGGCACTTGCAACGCTTTCGTATGAGGAGCGGCAGGCTGCACTGCGCTACTATGAGGAATATCTTTGGGATGCGGGCGAAGAAAACGAAGCAGCTGCTATCGCGGAGCTTGGCTCACCCGAAGCGCTTGCGGCTAAGATTCTCTGCGAAAGCCGCACCACTGCCGCCCAAAGCACGAAAGCAGAGCCGCAGCAAGGTGCAAATGCTGATCATCTGCTGCCGTTTTCAAGCATTAACCTCAACCTTACGAATGCGGACGTCACGCTCTATATGGGCACGGCTTACGCCATTACACTCGATTTCCCCGATAACTATCCGTCTCCAGATGTAGAGGTGCGCGACAACACGCTTTACGTGAAGGAAAAAAGATTTTCGCAGTCGTTTTTTGGCATACGGTGGTTTGGCTACATGAAAAAAGCCGCCGTTACGATTACGCTGCCGGATGTGCAGTACAATCGCTTCGCTTTCAATATGGTAAACGGTGCGCTTAAGGTTCCCGCGTTTCGCGTGCGCGAGCTTAAGGCAGAAAGCGTGAACGGCGGCATAAACGTGAGCGGCGTTAAAGGTGAACTCATACATTTGAGCAGTGTAAACGGAGGGCTTGGTGCTTCGGATGTTTCCACAACGCAAGAATGCAAGTGCGATACGGTCAACGGCGGAATCGATATATCGGGCACATTGCGCGGCAAGGTCATTGCAAGCGCTGTCAACGGAGGCATCCATGTTTCGATACCGCTTTCGGGCAAGGACTATAACCTCAATGTGTCTACCATATCGGGCTCCGTGCGCGTGAACGGGCAGAAGATGAGCAAATCCTTCCATTTGCAAAACGGAGCACCCAACAGCATAAAAGCCGATACCGTAAACGGCGGCATCCGGGTCGAGCTCGAAAGCGGAACGATAGTACTGTAACGCTCTGCGTTTCACAGAAGTGCCCTGCGGCACTTCTGTGAGGTTGCACGTTTTACCTAAAATGCTTCGCATTTCCGGGCGGTAAAGCGTGATAAGAACGAAAACTTACGGTTTTCATCCGTTTTGACGCACATGTCGTCAAAGCCGGAAGTAAGTCAAGGAGTGCGCCCCTTGACAATCCCTAGGTTCTTGACAACGAAAAGCCGAACCGTAAAGGTTCGGCTTTTATATTGTTGCTTCTTTTTGTATCCGCGCAATAAGAAACGCCGTTATGGCTTCCGCTAAAAGCAACACGAGGTTAAGCACGAAGGGAAGCATGCGGTTTATGGCGCTGAGCTGACCCGCTGCCCAGCCAACGGGTACGCTTAACAGGAGTACAAAGGCGATGATAAGGCTATTGATGCGTGCGCGCTGTGAGTTTTCTATGTTTACTGCCATAAGAGATTCACTAAGCGGCGTCAAGATCGCATAGGAAAAAGCATCACAGGCTGCGGCAAAAAAAGCAGCCCACAGTGCACCGTTCGCGACTGTAAGTCCAAGAAGCAGCACGCTTAGCCCCAACGCGTGCACGATGAGCGCAAGAAAGAGAGGGTTTTTCACGGATGTAAGCCGTATACGCGGTGCAATAATAAGATACACAAGCAGCATGACCGCGCTTTTTAGAAACGGGAGCATGGAATAGAGCGCAT
>JAEWZS010000056.1 GCA_023458355.1 Bacillota bacterium | reverse complement strand
TTCAAAACGGCAGCTATCTTATTACACCCGATAACGGCACACTTACATCATTGCTCGATCAAGTCGTCGAGGTTCGCCAAATCGACGAAAATGTTAATCGTCTTAAAGGCAGCGAGAAATCGGGCACCTTCCACGGACGCGATGTTTTCGCTTACTGCGCTGCAAAGCTTGCCTCAGGCATCATCGATTACGAAGGTGTCGGCCCCGCATATCCGGTAAAAGACTGCGTAACGTTTGAAGTAGTGAGGGGCGTTGTAGGCGATGGTTTTGCCAAAGGCCAAATCAACGGTTGCATGAAGCATTTTGGAGGAGCCTCTACCAACATTGCGGTGGACGATTTTGAGAAGACCGGCATAAAACTCGGCGACCGCACACGGGTTACTGTTATCAAAAATGGGAAAACGCTGTTTGACCAAAGCGTGCTCTTCCACCGCTCGTTTGGGTATGTAGAAGTCGGTGAGCCTATCCTCTACAACGGCAGCACAAGCCCCTTTATAGCGCTCAGCCTTAACCAGAGGAGCTTTGCTGAAAAGTATCTCCCCGATATTTTCAAACCCGGTGAAAACTTTGCTGATTATAAGGTTTCCATCACAAAGGAATCAGCGGAGGAAAAGTAAATGAGAAAGCCATGCATCACCATGCAGACAGACTTCGGCGTCTCAAGCGGTGCCATGTTCGGCGTGTGCAAAAGCGTCGATCCGGAGCTTGAGATTTACGATATCGCGCATAACATTCCAAAGTTCAATATTGAGCGCGCCTCCTCACACCTAAGAGGTGTTCTGCCCTTTTGGCCTGAGGGTACTGTTTTTGTTTCCGTGGTGGACCCCGGTGTCGGCACATCGAGGAAAGCGAGTGTAGCAAAAACAGTGAACGGCTACTATATCGTCACCCCCGATAACGGCAGCCTTACCGGAGTTCTTCAAGAGTTCGGCATTTGTGAGATTCGTGAAATTGACGAAACAGTCAACCGCCTAAAGGGCACGGAGAAGACGAGCATTTTCCACGGGCGCGATCTGTTTGCCTATTGTGCCGCGAGGCTCGCAGCGGGCGTTATCGATTTTGAGGGGGTAGGGCTTGCTTATCCGGTATCAGAAATCGTTACGTTTTCTATCCCACCTGTGTCCGTTGAAGCAAATGCCGCACGAGGCTGTGTTACGGAGTTGATGGAACCCTACGGCAACCTTGAAACGAACATCCGTATTTCGGATTTTGAAAAGACAGGCATTGTACAGGGGGAAACCGTTCGCGTGACCATTTGTCGGCGCGATACTAAGGTTTTTAATAAGTCCATGCTCTTTCACCGCTCGTTTGGCTATGCACCGCCCGACGGGGAAATTTTATACAACAGCTCAACCGGCTTCATGGGTATTGCCATGAACAAAAAGGATTTCGCACGTACATACGGCGTCGAAGGCGGCTCGGAGTGGCTGATTGAGATTGTGAAGGAGTGCTGATATGTCATATTCTATCGTACTTCTTACCGATTTTGGTGACGGCAACGGTTCCGGCGCGATGACAGGCGTATGCAAGCGCGTGGACTTTAACCTTAAAGTTTACGACCTAACCAACGACATTCCGCGCTTTGATGTGCGCACTGCTTCCCGTACGCTGTCCGATCAGCTTTCTTCTTGGCCTAAAGGCACTGTGTTTGTTTGCGCCGTTGACCCGTCCTCGGGCACAAACGAACGCGTGCTCGGTCTGTTAACAAACGATGGGCATATACTCATCGGGCCGGACAACGGCTGTTTAAGAGATTCGATCGCCGAACATGGTGCAAAAGAGCTGCGCGATGTAAGCGCGCTCAACGCGAGCTACCTAAGTTTCGAACCATCTTCCGTGCATCACGGAAGAAACCTAGCTTATTGCGGTGCGTGCATCGCTGCAGGCAAGCCTGCTTTTTCCGAAGCGGGAAATGTAGTAAAACTTACGGATATCAAAACGGCTGATTAGTCACACGGGCCACACGTTGATCTCCCCCCCATCCCCCCTCCTAACCCTCGTTCCTACTTTTCAATTGTGTGTCCCCTTAGCAAAATCAAGCATGGAAGCTAGCGTCCATGCTTGATTTTTTATCATCTTTCTTCGGTTATTTCAACATTGCTACTTAATCTGCCAAGGGATAACCGCCAAAGCATACTGCTGCACGGGCGAGAATATTCGTGGGGTCGAGCGTAGGAAAGTCGAGACCATATTGTGCAAACGCCAAGGGAAGCTCCGTACAGGCGAGCACAAAGCATTCAACACCAAGTTCCCGCATTTTCAGCAGCTCTTTTTTTATAGTTGCTGTGTCAAACGTTATCTTACCGGCCTTAACGCCGTTGTAGATTATATCCATGAGCGCCTTTTGTCCCTCTTTTTCGGGTTTTATAAGTGCTATACTTGCGTGTTCAAAAGGCAAGTCATAAATACCGGCCTCACGCGTGCCATCGGTTGCAAGAAGCCCAACCGTTTTGAAACCTTGCGCTGCAGCAGCATGTACGGTTTCTTCAATCATATTAAGAAGCGGTACGGAAGCACCCGCTTGTAGATCCGCATAAAAATAATGCGCCGTATTGCATGGCATAATCAGAAATTCCGCGCCGGCTTGCTCGAGCGTTCTTGCCGAGTTTAAAAGTTCCTTCAAGGGTGATGGACCGTTGTGCAATATGGCAGCCGTGCGGTCAGGGACATTGGTGTTGCTGTCAATAAGCACGTGCATATGAGCACCGTCCGTATCCGCCTTGGTGTTTCGGATGATCTTCGTGAACAGATCGGCCGTCGCCATAGGCCCCATACCGCCTATAATACCGCATACTTTCTTCATGCCCGCCCACCTTCCTCGATGGCAAAAAGCCCGCCTGCGCCGCCGCTATATACAAACAACACATTCTCTTTTTCGCCGATAACACCTTGTTGTATGAGATCCGTCAGTCCGCCAAACGCTTTGCCCGTATATACCGGGTCGAGGAACAGCCCTTCACGCGAGGCCATTTGGCGTATCGCCTTTTCCCCCTGCTCGCTTTTTATCGCGTAACCCTCCCCCGTATAGTCGAATACCTGCACATCGTTCGGCATAATAACGATATTTTCGTTTATAAGTTCCACGGCTTTACGTGCAAGCTTTAAAACGATTTCAGAGAAGGGTTCGTCGGAAACGGCGATGCCCGTTACCTGTACATTCTTGTTGAATAGCTTTTCGCCATAAAGCTTCGCGCCGACAATGCTCCCCGCGTGCATGCCTCCTGAGCCCGTAGTGCATACCACGCGGTCGGGAGAAATGCCGAGCTCTTTCATCTGCAAAAACGATTCGAGCATAGCCCGCGCATAGCCCAACGCTCCAAGCGGCACCGAACCGCCAACGGGGATGCAATACGGAATTTTACCCAGATCTTTTAGTTCCGCTTCGAGCGCATCCATGGCGGCGTAAACATCCCTATACGAATCGCTGTCGATGAGCCGCACGTCAACGCCCATAAGCTCGTTTAAAAGCAGATTCCCCTTCTTTTCGCATACACCGCGGCCTTTTAATACAAGATACGGTTTCATGTTGAGCTTTAACGCGCATGCAGCTGTGAGCATGGCGTGGTTGGACTGTGCGCCGCCCGTGGTAATTATGGTATCTGCGCCTTTATTCTTTGCGTCGGCCAACAGATACTCGAGTTTTCTTACCTTATTGCCGCCTAAACCCACGCCCGTCATATCATCGCGCTTTATGTAGATGTTGCGCTTTAAGTCTGTGCTTATGTTTTGTAGCTTATAAAGCGGCGTGGGGAGCTGCGCGAGTTCTATGCGCGATATGTGCGGATAAAAGTCCATGTTATTCTCCTAAGTCCAGATCAAGTATGTCGAGCGTGGCAAAATAATCCTTAACGGTTTCGGCACGGCGAATCATGCTTACCGTACCGTTTTTCCTTAGCAAAAGCTCTGCGTGTTTCAATCTGCCGTTATAATTATACCCCATGGCATAGCCATGTGCGCCCGTATCGTGCACTACTAGTATATCCCCGCACTCCACTTTCGGGAGTACCCTGTTTACTGCAAATTTATCGTTGTTCTCGCAAAGTGCGCCCGTAACATCGTAGGTATGGTCGTTTGGTTCGTTTTCCTTACCGAGAACCGTGATATGATGGTAAGTTCCATACATAGCCGGCCGCATAAGATCGACCGCACATGCATCCATGCCCAAGAAATGTTTGTGCGTATCCTTTTTGTGAATGGCACGCATTACAAGATAACCGACGGGACCGGTCATATAGCGCCCAAGTTCGGTAAAGATGGCAGGACGAAGCGAGGTACCGGCAAAAGCCTCTTCATATGCCTCTCGCACCTTCTCTCCGATCAGAGCAATGTCAGCAGGCTTGTCCTCGGGCTTATACGGGATGCCTATGCCGCCCGAAAGGTTTAGAAACGCAATATCTGCACCTGTTTCTTTATGAAGCTCAAGCACGGTTTGAAATAAAAGCGCTGCAAGCGCGGGGTAATAGGCGGCATCGGTTGTGTTGCTCACCAAGAAAGCATGTAACCCAAATCGTTTTGCGCCCATGGATTGAAGCTTTTTAAAACCCTTTGTGAGCTGTTCACGCGTGAAGCCGAATTTTGCCTCGGCGGGGTTACCCATGATGGCGTTTCCGAAACGAAATTCACCCGGGTTGAAGCGGCAGCTCACGGTTTCGGGGATGCCGCCGTTTTCCTTCAAAAAATCGATATGTGAATAATCATCGAGGTTGATATAGGCATTAAGCTTTCGCGCATAGACGAATTCTTCGGCGGGCATGGCGTTAGCGGAAAACATGATATCCGTTCCGGAGGCACCTACGCCTTTTGCAAGCAGAAGCTCCGCGTATGACGAACAATCAAGCCCGCAGCTCTCTTCCATGAGTATCTGAAGCAGCACGGGGTTGGGGCAGGCTTTCACCGCGTAATACTCGCGAAAGCCTTTATTCCACGAAAACGCGGCTTTGAGCGCGCGCGCACGTTCTCGAAGCGCTTGCTCATCGTAGATATGGAAAGGCGTGGGGTAGGATTTTGTAATCTCCTCGATTTTAGCCTTATCAAACGGAAGCTTTTTTATCATAACTCTACGCACTCCAAAAGCTCTTGCGAGCGCGTGTATTCCTCATAAAGAAGTCCTTTATCCTCGTATTCGATCTCGCCCGTCTGGTTGTCATAGGGGTCGCAGCGCCAATGCAGCTTATCGGGCGTGAATGCTGCTTGAAACTCCCTGTTTGCGACCATACGGTACGGATCGAGGTTGCCGAAATAAAAGCGCCGCCTGTGCTCCGCACCCACGCGATGTGCACCTCCTCCAAAGGAGGGATCTGCAAACATCCAGCCGTAAGGGGCGACGTAAAACTCCGCCCAGTCGTGCGGGCCTATGCTTTCAGGCGAAGAATTGAGGCCTGACTGCCACTTAGCAGGTATACCGCAAAGCCTTGAGAGCGTTATAAACAACAGCGCCTGCACACCGCAATCACCTCGGAAGTTGCGCGCGCAGTTTTCCGCTATGTCCGTAAGCCCAAAATATTCGCGCATGTAGGAGTATTTTACGTTAAGGGTTATGAAGTCATAAATTGCGCGTGCCTTTTCAAGAGGGTTATCCGTATGTGCGGTAAGCTCTTTAGCAAGCGCTTTCATATAAGGTGTAAATACAATATGCGGGTTTTCCTCGGCTGTAAAAAAGCTTGGCTGCTCTTTTGCTACCTTCTTTACGTCGGGCTCTATGTAATCAACCACGTTATCGTAAGAGTATTCTACCGTAAATTCATGGTTCTCCTCCATGACCTCCTCAAAATACACTGTGCGCTGCGCGGCGTCGGGAGGGGCAATAAACGATGCCTCGGGGAAGGTTTTATGTATAACGATATTTTTTACCTGACGCGCATCCGCCGCAACCGGGATGTGTACACGCACCTTTTTACCGGCAACGAACGCTTCGTCCTTGATCTTTACCGTTGCTTTAATACGAAGTCTTACACCAAACGAACCCTTTTCCTTCATGATACGGATTACGCGGTCAAGCATGCCCTCTTCTTCGCCGTCTTCATCCTCGCCGTCAACATGGCTGTGCGATGCCTTGGCCCGTGCGGCAAATTCTTTATTCACTTTTAAAAGGGTATCGTAAAAGCGGTCGAAATAGCGCTCCGAACCTTTGACATAGATCCAATCGATTTTAAATTCGTCCACGAGCGTGCGGAATTCTTCCTCTGTAAAATCGGGAATATCCTTTCTGATAATCGCCATGGCTTCTTCGAGGCTGTACGGATAGTCACCCTCCAGGCGGTTAATGAGCTCGCGCTCCACGATAAGGCATTGCCTTAAAGCCTCCGGTATCTCTTTTTTCAAACGCAGCTCGATAAGGCGAAGCGCGCCTTGAAAATCGCCGCAGAGCTTGCGGCGTAAAATATCCTCGGGCAACCCTATGTTCAAATAGCAAAACGAATCGTTGATAGGCATATGGATTTCCTTTCGTCAAGCAAATCTATTAAAATATAGAGCCAATCTTCAGTATTCCGTTGGCGAGGTCTTCGCGGTAATCGGGCCTTCCCGGTTCTAGGCTGTTGACCACCACGCCGTCGTCGTTCGCGCGTCCGGTTGCATGCGCATAAAGCCCGTCGCCCATATAAACAGCAACATGACCTTTAAAAAACAGCAAGTCGCCTTTTTTCATATCTGCACGCGCGATTTCGCGTACAGGGAATCCCTCAACAAGCTGTGCGTTTCGGTAGATGGAAACGCCGTTTAGATAATATGCAATCCCCGCCAGCCCGGAGCAATCAATGCCGTCCATGGTCTTTCCGCCCCAGCGGTATTGCGTACCGAGGTAGAACAGCGCTGTTTTTACAACCGCATCACGAAACTCCTCTTCCGTGCCGTTTTGCTCCGTGTAATAGGCGCCGAGATGGCTTTTTCGCATGTACGCCTCTTGCCCGCCTATGAGACAGAGCTTCTCCCAGGCATCGTTTTCTTCACATACGCCCAAATCCACAACAAGTGCACCGCGCGGCAGCGTTAAAAGCCTTGTAGATTGATAACTTGGCGATGCCATACAGTCTGCATGCGCTGCCCAAACTGTTTTAAGCGGGCTGTTTACATAAGCTGAAAGCTCGCTTTCAGAAAAGCAAAGTGCGTCTTGATGCACATAGGTCTCGTAGCGGTAAGGGGTTACAATTTTATAAAAACCGTCCTTAGCTTTCTCGACGATCTGCACCGTCATGCCGTACAGACCCTCGTCGTCTAGCTCTCCCTCCGCCGAAGGCTTCACCATGAAGGGCGCTATCGGCAAATGTATAAGCGCTTTTTTCATTGCATTAGCTCCTTTTTATATGCGTCAATCTCCTTAACGTTACCTAATACAAAGTGCTCAGGCGAAACCTCGGTCCACGCAGGCTTATCCGTGCTGTAATCGTGAACGCTCGGATCATATACGATGAGCTTCTTTTTCTTTTCACGCTCGGGATCGGCCAGAGGTACAGCGCTCAACAGCGCCTTGGTATATGGGTGTAGCGGGTGACAGAAAAGCTCTTCGCAGTTAGCCAGCTCCACGATCTGCCCTTTGTGGATGACCGCAATGCGGTCGGATATGTAGCGCATTACGCTTAGATCATGCGCTATGAACAGATATGTAAGCCCGCGCTCCTTGCGAAGCTTATTCATGAGGTTCAATACCTGTGCGCGGATAGAAACGTCGAGCGCTGATATAGGCTCGTCGGCGATGATGAACTGCGGTTCCATGATGAGCGAGCGTGCAATGCCGATGCGCTGGCGCTGGCCGCCCGAAAACTCATGCGGAAAGCGTGTTGCGAACTCGGGCAATAGCCCCACGCTCAAAAGCGCCTCCTCTACAAGCCCCATGCGTTCCTTTGAGGAAATATGCTTTTTTGTGGTATAAGTACCTTCCGAGACGATATAGTCTACCTTTGCGCGCTCATTGAGGGATGCCATGGGGTCCTGGAATATCATCTGGATCTCCGAAATGACCTTTCGATCGAGCGCCTTTTCAATCTTCCCGTCTATGCGTTGCCCTTTATAGTGTATCTCACCTTTTGAAATGGGGTGAATGCGTGCAATGGCGCGGCCGATAGTGGTCTTGCCCGAACCGGATTCACCGACAAGGCCGAATGTTTCGCCTTTGTAGATCTGAAAGCTCACACCGCGCACAGCCTTGAATGCCCTGCGCTTTGAGCCGAAAGTAACCTCAAGGTCTTTCACCTTGAGCAAAACTTCACGTTCTTTGTTCATGGCTTTACCTCACTCACTCGCAGGTGCGGATGTTGCGGATGTATGCCGGCGGCTCCACCTTAGGTGCGCGCGGATCGAGCAGCCATGTGCGCGCCTTGTGCGTGGGCGACACCTCAAAATACGGAGGCTGTTCGATAAAATCGATCTTGAGCGCCTTGGGATTTCGCGCAGCAAACGCATCGCCGTCTATCTTTTTAAAGAGGTTGGGCGGCGAACCTTCGATCGCATAAAGGTTTTCACCCTTCACACCGAGCTGCGGCATGGACGACAGGAGAGCCCACGTGTATGGATGGCGCGGATCGTAGTAAATTTCCTCCACAGTGCCGAACTCCACGATGTCGCCCGCGTACATCACCGCCACGCGGTCGGCGATATTCGCAACCACACCCAAATCGTGCGTGATGAAGATAATCGTGAGCTTGTATTTTTCCTTTAAATCTTTGAGAAGCTTTAATATCTGCGCCTGAATGGTAACGTCAAGCGCGGTGGTCGGCTCATCGCAGATGAGAATTTTCGGATTGCATGCAAGAGCGATGGCAATGACAACCCTTTGGCGCATGCCGCCCGAAAACTCGTGCGGATATTGCTTGTAACGGCGCTTTGGATCCTCTATACCTACGTCTTCAAGCACACGGTACACTTCCTGTTTGAGAGCGTCCCCTTTAAGTCCCTGGTGCATGGCAATCGCCTCGCCGATTTGCGAACCGATAGTCTTAAGCGGGTTGAGGCTTGTCATAGGATCCTGGAGAATCATGCAAATCTCTTTTCCCCTAATCCTCAACCAATCCTTTTCCTTTTTGAACTTGGCAAGATCCACAGGCTCTCCCATGCCGTAATACAGTATCTCGCCGCTTTCCACAAAGCCGTTTGCATCAAGCAGACCTATAAAATTTTTGTTGAGTACGCTTTTTCCGCAGCCGCTCTCACCCACGATGGCAAAGCTTTCGCCGCGGTATACATCAAGCGACACGCTGCGTATGGCGTGCAGCACCTTTCCGCGAAGGTTAAATTTCACGTTAAGGCTTTTTACAGAAAGGATTACATCTTTTTGCTCTTTCATATCCGCGCCCTCCTTACACGTGGTTCTTCGGGTCAGCTGCGTCGGAGAAGGCGTTGCCTACCACGTAGAACGAAATGGTCACGATGGAAAGAATAATGGTCGGATAGATCAGTTGGTAGCGAAGCCCGGGTGTCAGCATAAGCTTCCTGCCCTCGTTGATAAGGTTGCCGAGGCTCGGCATGGTAGACGGAAGCCCGAGACCGACGTAGGTAACAAACACCTCATAGCCGATGTTGGCCGGTATTGCAAGCGCAAAGCGTAGCATGATGACCGATATGATGTAAGGCAACAGGTTTTTTGTGATAATGCGGAATATGTTTGTACCTAAGCATCTTGATGCGAGGTTATATTCCCTATCTCGTATGACGAGTATTTGGTTTCGCACGAAGCGTGCCATACCAATCCAGCTTGTCAGAGACATCGC
>JAEWZS010000055.1 GCA_023458355.1 Bacillota bacterium | reverse complement strand
ATACTACATTGGCTTCAACATGAACGTGGTGAAGTCTGTAGTAGACGCCATGGGCGGTATCGATTACAACGTGGATGTGGAAGTCTCCATGAACGGGCGAAAGCTTTACCCGGGCCTCCAGCATCTTAACGGTCAGGGTGTACTCGACTACTGCCGCCAGCGCAAAGGTTCCTCGGACCTCGCACGCATCGACAGGCAGCAACGTATGCTCATGGCAATCGTAGCACAACTCAAGTCCACCGGACAGATTGCCAATATCCCGGAGATCTACACCGCTGTAGAGCAAAATATGGAGACCAATTTGAGCCTTACGCAGATTTCCTCGCTTGCGCTTTTAGGTGCGAAGATGGATATGGCGCAGCTTACACGCAATACCATTCCCAATAAACCGCAGACGGTGCATAAGCTTAGCTGCGTACTTTTAGAAACCGATAAACTCGCTAAACTTTTAAAAAAAGTGTTTGGCAGAACCATCGAAGTCGATCCGCAGCTTGATATCGTCTATATCAACCAGCTGCTTTTAGCGGAGGCAATGCCCCAACCGTATTACATCGACGAATTCGGCAATATCATCTATTACGAGACGCCTGAGCCCATCATCGACCCTGTACCAACGCCAACGATTGACTCACTGCCTACTCCAACGCTCGACCCTGGCCCGACGCAGACGATTTCGCCGTGATGAAAGATGTTTTAGCCAAAGATTTTGGCAGGAATGAAATATCCGGTGTAGTCTTATCAGCTTCCTACTTTACAAGAACTTAAGATGACAATACATAAAAAGCGTACCTTTCGGCACAGAGCCTTTGGGTACGCTTTGGTGTGATACTATTTTTTATTCGCAAGCAGTTGGTAATCTTAAAATAAGAGCAACTGCCTTATTAATCGGAAACCTTATTTTGTAAAAACACCGCAAATGGTTTCTCCAGTATCCGAGTAGTCCTTTCCGGCAATATCGCCATAAAATTCATATGAATTGAAACCTATTGTTTGAAATTCCGATATCAGCTTTTCTTTTGTAAAATAATGGTCCCATATATTATAGCAATTTACAGAATCTTCGGTTACCACTATTGACTGGTTTAATTCTGTAAGATCTCCGTCATCATATTGATAAACAGAATCTAAGCAAATATGGGGCTTTTCGTTCCAAAATCCACCCTCACTATCGTAATACCATGAACGACTTTCAGCTTTTCTCATTTGAGGTGTAAACACATCAAAAATGAACTTTCCGTTTGGCTTTAATGCTTGATATACTTTTCCCAATAGAATAAGCCTATCTGTAACTGATAACGGTGCATAATCGCAATAAATCAATGTAATTACATCAAACTGTTCCGTATAATCTATTGTCAAGTAGTTTTGGTAATAATACTCTATACTGCTTTTATTAAGTAACGTTTGTTCTTTTGCATACTCGATAGAACGCTTTGAAAAGTCAATACCGGTGACCGAGTAACCCGCCTTACGAAAACGTTCGGCATAAATTCCCGGTCCGCAACCTAAATCCAGTAATTGTTGATATTGTGTAGGTTGAGCTATTGAAGCAATCCAATTTACTGATTTATCAACAAAAGCATGTTTCCTGGTTGCCGCTTCCCAATTAGGGTTAAGATGTGCTTCAAGCATTCCTTTCGATATATGCTGGTCATCCCAGAACTTACCTGTACTCGGGGCATAAAGTTTCGGCTTTATTAAGTAATTGCTTATTTGGCTAAACATAATTTCCTCCATTTGTAAGGGGGCTAAAGTATTGTCACCCTCCATGTATTGTTTTTATAAGTTATCATTTTATCGGTAATCATAATTATCAGCTCCCTTCAAAATTATTACTTTCATAATAGTTTTTTACAAATAGTTGGTCAATATAGAAAACACCTATAGTGGAAAGTTCATCCAATCAATGATGGACTCGTGTGATAATATGGTTTATGCAAGCGGGCCGCTCTTTGCGGCCCGTTTGCATAAATCGTTTTTAAAAAAACCTGTATGCCGTACGCGTCCGGTATGTTCCATTCGGTAAAAGCACCGCGCTCGGGAAGGATTTTTGATTGGGCGCGTCGGGGAAATTCTGTGTCTCAAGACAAAGAGCGCTGCGGTTTTTATAGATTTGCCCTTTTTTACCGACGGGTGCACCGTTTAAAAAATTGGCTGTGTAAAGCTGTATGCCGGGAGCATCGGTTAATACTTCCATACGTATGCCGCTTATATCGCCCGCAAGTTCTGCTGCACGGCGAAAGCCATACTTGTTAAGCACAAAATTATGGTCGTACCCTCCACCAAAGCGAAGCTGTTCATTTTCTGCATTGATATCCTTACCGACGGTCTTTTCGGCTTTGAAATCAAACGGCGTATTTGAAACGGGTAAAAGCTTACCTGTGATATTAAAGTTACTATCTACCTCTGTGATAAAATCCGCGTCAAGCATAAGCGTATGGCGTAATATATCGCCCGTGCCGTTGAGGTTAAAGTAACTGTGGTTTGTTAGGTTGACGACCGTTTCTTTATCGGATTCGGCTTCGTACTCTATTTCGAGTGCATTGCCGCGACAAAACCGGTACGTTACACGCACATGAAGATTTCCGGGGAATCCCTCCTCGCCATCGGGTGAGACACGGGTAAAAACGATTGCACCGTTATCCTCCTCTACAGTATACATTTGCTTATCAAAGCCTCGCATGCCACCGTGCAGACAACGGTTCTTTTCATTAGCACTTACGCAATATTCTTTGCCGGAAAGCGTAAAGCGCGCGCCTCCGATTCGGTTGGCGTAGCGTCCGATAAAAGCGCCGATGTAGGCAGCATTGTTTTCATAGCCGCCTAAATCGTCAAAGCCGAGCACCACGTCTGTTAGCTTTCCCTTTGCATCAGGCACAACAAGCGAGCGAAGCGTTGCGCCATAATCCAAAAATTCCGCGTAAGCGCCGGATTCGTTTTCCAAGCGGTACAGTGAAACAGTCTCGCCGTTTTGCGTTACCCCAAAGAGCTTACTTACCATGCTTACCCCCATTTTTAATACATGGCGGAGCGCAACAACACCCCGGCATAGCTATATGTATTATCGGATCCTTATAACCTCGTAGCCTGCGTCCTCTACGGCGGCCTTGAGCGTGTCGTCTTTGACATCGCTTATAAGCTCTACCGTAGCGACAATACGCTTTTATATGACCACAGTTTACTGCTCTATTCTAACCTTAAGCGGTATAGCTTTACAAGAATCACCTACCGTTTTATAATCCATTTATGTATGAGTTTATTGAAATTGCAGCGCAGAAGCTTGGTTTTGAGCGCGTTTACTTCCTTGCACCAAAGCGCCTGCATGCGTGGCATAAGCGTGCGAAGGAGACGGGCTTCGGCACGGATTTAATAGAAAACATTGCCGCTCATGATGAGAACGTGAGCTCAATTGCACTTCTTATCTATCCCTATCACCCGTACGCAAAAGGCGAGCGCATACCCGCCTACTATATCAACAGCAACCGCTCCTATCACGCAGCAAAGACGTTAGTTTCTACATTGAATAACGCGGGTGTATCCTGTGAATATGCTGTACTGCCCTACCGCGCGCTCGCACATGCCTCCAATATTGGAGCGATCGGGAAAAACGGGTTACTGCATGTAAAACCCTACGGCTCGCGCATCATCTTACAGGCGCTCATAATCCATGGTCTTGCGCCTCGTTCTTATGATACGAGGGAATTTGCCTGCCCCAAAAACTGCGACGCCTGCGCGCGCGCCTGCCCGTCAAATGCAATCACGGACAATGGTCTTGATATAAGACGCTGCATGCGAGCGCAGATGGAAGATACAATGTATAGCGACGAGGTGAAGGAAAAGCTTTCCGGCCACATTGGCTGTGAGCTTTGCATGCTCGCATGCCCCTTTAATGCTTCGCTTCCTGTAGACGATCCCGATAAAACTATCCGCGAGGCGTTTGACCTAAAGCGGCTTATCTTAGGCGATGCAGCGAAAGCACGAGCGCTCGTTGGCAAAAACATGACAAGCAACGGTAAGCTCACCGCAGAGGCCATAGTATTTGCTGCGCGGGAAGGTCTTTACGAAAAGGAGATACGTGACGCGCTTTTCTCACCCTTTAAGGCCGTGCGCGATGCGGCTGCGTGGGCGGTTAGAAAGCACTTTTAAACGCATAAAATTCCCTGTAATCTCATGCAGAGAATGATCTTCTTATTTTGTACAAATCAACAGTGCATGATTGCTCATACCCGTGCAGGATTCATGCGATGTCATCTGATCATACAGCTCTAAAAACAGTCCGAATTTTTCATCGTCCATAGCATCCGTTACCGCCGTATCGATGTAGAAATCCGTCGCCAGATTTTTTAGCTTTATAAGTCCTTGTGTCCTCGCGCCCTCCTGCATCTCTTCGGGCGTAGTGAAGAAAAACGTATCCGGCTTAATGTCATCGACGCCGCACCTTAATATAAAATCGTTCGCCTGCGAGTTGGGGTATTTAGCCCGCAGGCTGTCATGCACACAAGCACCCGCGTATACGCCGATCTTATTGATATACGCGAAAGCCAGTATGCCGCCCGCTTTGCACACGCGGCTGCACTCTGCAAAAACAAGCGTACGCTCCTCCTTCGGCAGGTGGTACATTGGCCTAAGGCATAACACCACGTCAAAGCTTGCGTCCGCTATGCTTTTCAGATTTGTAGCGTCCCCTATTTGGCAGGATACATTTTTGAGTCCGCTTTTCGCTATCTTCCCGCGAAACATCTCAATGTGCGGCGGGCAAATATCGACGCCCACATATTCGCGGCATTTATCGGCAAAATGCATCCCGTAATATCCGGTCGCACAACCGACTTCAAGGACGCGGCTGTCGGGTGTGATATACCCGTTGCATTTTCGTATAGTGAAATTCTAGCATTGCTGTGCGAGAGGAAGCAGGCCGTCCCTCTTCCCGTATCCCGTCACCGTACTGGATATATATTTTATCCCGATTGCCCGACATCGTTATCACTTCCCTATCCGCCAAACTTGATTTCATCGTATACGCAGAGGTCAACATATCCGATTTTCCGATAGATCCCGCAGGAGATCGGGTTTTTTGCATCGGCGAACAGGCAGCAGAATTTGTTGCCGCGTTGAAGCAAAATTCTTGAAAGCTCCGCTACGGTGGAGGATGCGTAACCCTTGTTCCTATACTGCGGCGGGGTATATACGCCGTTTATAACTGCTCCGTTTACTGTACTCCGCCCGTGAACGGCCTGCGACACAGGATGCCCATCCTCCCAAATATAGTGCGTATCCTTATTGAGGCGATTTTTAAGCCGCCCCACGCTTGTTTGAATATCGTATACCTCCACATGGCAGTCCTCTCCGAAAGCCCGTTCCCAATATGGTGCGAAATATAGGTCATCCTCCCGAAGCAGACGCAAAGCTCCCGGGGCTTTGCGTACTTCATTTACCTTGTCAAGCTGCATGATGTTCATGGACATATGCAGGTAAAAGCTGCGATTTACAGTATAACTATTCGCAAACCTTTGTGCTAAGCCCTGTTCCGCAAGAACACCGGGAAGCGTAAACCCCATGCCTTTTAGCTCGTCGGATAAAAGCTTAACGGCTGCATCGTTTTGAATGTTTCCCGTTTCGTACAATACGATATTAAACGGAGGAGTACAGGCGGCAACCAAAACCACCGCACCGCCCTCATCTTTAACCGATGCGAAGAGCTGATTTGTGCAATCGGCGGATGTGTTCTTTGTAAAACTGATCGGCAGATTATTCTGCGCCTCGTTTTCGAGCAGTATATCAAGCGTGTCAAAAATAAAGGCATCCATGCTTGTGTATCTTGTGAACTTCATAGTATAGCCCCCCTCCTCGCAATACCCAAAATATGCGTTGACAGCCCTATAATGCTTTCTTCTTTCTCACAAAGTCGAACGATTTTCATAATGCTTTCACGCTTTTCTTTGTCCCTCCATGCTTCATCCAGGTTAGGGACAAGCCAGCACGGGCCTAGCACACCGCGCACCTCCGCTTTACAAAATCCGGCTGTTTCAAGCTCCTTTCTTAACTCCTCCGGCAGATGAAAATACGAGCGACCCATGCCGTTGTACTTTGATGCCGGGTTTTTGATATGGTCCCCTGTTTTGATTTCTGTTTCGAGCATGTCGTAAAACTCGATCTCGTCGAGTAATGCATTTTGATCATACGTCGTTACTGCCCACAGCATCGTTGCATATCTTGTGATGCCCGCTGCAAACAGCAGCCCGTTACGCTTTAACAAGCGGTAACACTCCTTTAAACATAGCTGCCTTTCTTCAAAATCGACGATATGATACATAGGTCCGAGAAGGAGTATGGCGTCGGCGGAAGCATCAGCTCGGTCGATGCTGCGGGCATCGGCGACTTCTGCCGCTTTTAAAGTCAATCCGCATTCCCGGCCGAGTTCGTGCGACATTTCGATGTTCTTATTAGATAAATCAAATAAATGCACATCATACCCAAGCGACGCAAGATAATAGGAGTACTCTCCATATCCACCGCCTATGTCATAGATCGTTGCCGGAGCAGGCGGCAGAAGCTCACAAAGTATTTCCTTCGTCCGCTCAAACTCAATTAACCCCAACCCATTATGGAGCCTGTTAAACTCTATCCCGGCGTTGTACCCTTCAAGAACGTCTTTGTCAATCGATTTCATATTAAATACCCCTTATAAAAATAAAAAACGGTCGAAAGCTTTTGATGAGCCTTCAACCGTTCTATTCACAATTGGTTAAACCTATTGAGAATACAATGGCAAAAGCCCGACGCCATGTACGACTGCGAGTTGTACTTGCTGAATGCTGAGGATTGTAACACACAACATCATACCGAACTTTTGCTCCTTTCTTTGGGATTGCTGTAAAAAATATCATAAAGGCTGAGTTTTGTCAATACCATGTTTTTTCCCGAATTTGACAATTTGCCCTATTC
>JAEWZS010000054.1 GCA_023458355.1 Bacillota bacterium | reverse complement strand
AAGAGCCGATGGATTTTACGCGCACAACCGCAATCGGTGCGCTTGCACACTATGTTTCCGAATATGCCGGAAAGGATTTTCAGCCCATGAATGTAAACTTCGGCATCATGGATGCGCTCGAAAACCCGCCGCGCGGTAAACAGGAGCGGTATGAACAGATCAGCGAAAGAAGCCTAAACAAAATAAATGAAATAATTGCGAAAAAAATGTAAAGATACCACGTAAAGTTTAGGTGTACTGCAAATTTATGCTATCATTATGGGAAGTAAAATAAAAGTCGGTATAGATATGAAGTTAAAACAACTTTCGCACAACGATAAAGCTGCATTGAAAGCGTTTTTGATGGGCGACTGTGCCGGCAACAGCCTTTTGGATGCGCTAGAGAATCCGGAGCATACAGTTTACGGAATTTTGGTCAACGGGACGCTTGTTGGCGCGGCTGAAATAGAACATGATGGACACGCTTTTCTGTATGTTTACATTGTTAGGCAGTTCCGCAAAAAAGGGTTTGGAGCTATGGCCGTTAAGCTATGCGAGAAAGAGCTTCAAAGGGATACTTTGAAGAGTATCGAGACTTACTATTTGAGCGGTGATGAGAACGCAAAAACCTTTGCAAATAAGCTTGGATATGCGTATAGGTTTTCCTCCGCGCTTATGCGGTATAACGGCGGGGCTTTTGATCTTCCTTCACTGCCTGTTCGCAGTTATGTAGATGAGGATTATACGGCAGCTCAACAGCTTTCCGCCAGAGCTTTTCATGAAATGCGCCTTCGTGTAGGCGGTTTTCCCGATTCCGTTGTTCAGAAGCCAACTGAGGCGATGCGCGAAGCATGGAATGCTTCCGCGAAGGAACGGTTTGTTTATGTTTTAGACAATGAAATCATCGGGCATTCGCATCTTGAGGGTGATGCCATTGATAGTGTTTCTATTAAGCCTGAGGTACAAGGAAGGGGTGTGGGCCGGCTGTTTGTGAAGTATCTGTGTAACAAGATTCTTGAAAACGGCCATAATTCCGTAACGCTTTACTGCGTTGTGGGAAATTATGCGCGGCATCTTTACGATTCCTTGGGTTTTCAACAAGAGTATATCGAAGAATATGCTGTTAAAACTTTCTAATTTTAATGAAAATGAGGAAATGAGTATGCCTTTAATGGGTACAACAATCGTCGCCATCCAAAAGGATGGACAGTGCGCTGTCGCCGGTGACGGACAGGTGACGATGGGTGAAAATACAATCATGAAGCAGACCGCTAAAAAGGTGCGCCGCGTCTACCACGGTAAGGTCGTGGTGGGTTTTGCGGGTTCTGTGGCGGATGCTTTTACGCTGTGTGACAGATTTGAAGGTAAGCTAGAACAGCATGGCGGCAGTTTGAAACGCGCAGCGGTCGCGCTCGCGCAAGAATGGCGCAGCGATAAAGTAATGCGCCAACTGCAGGCACTTCTTATCGCTGCCAACAGCGAGGAACTTTTAATTATCTCAGGCACTGGTGAGGTCATAGACCCCGACGACGGTATTGCTGCCATCGGCTCGGGCGGCATGTACGCGCTTGCTGCCGCAAAAGCGCTTAAGGCGAATACGGAACTCAGCGCTAAAGAAATCGCGGAAAAAGCCCTGCGTATCGCGGCGGATATCTGCGTGTTCACCAACGGCAATATCACGGTAGAGGAGGTTTGAGTATGCTTACGCCCAAAGAGATTGTAGATTCGCTTGATAAATACATCATCGGGCAATCCAAGGCCAAGCGTGCGGTGGCTATCGCGCTTCGAAACCGCTACCGCAGGAGTAGGCTCACGGAAGATCTTCGCGACGAGATCACGCCGAAAAACATCATTATGATAGGGCCGACAGGTGTTGGCAAAACCGAGATTGCACGAAGGCTCGCCAAACTTGTGGATGCGCCTTTTGTAAAAGTGGAGGCGACCAAGTTTACGGAAGTCGGTTATGTAGGCCGCGACGTGGATTCCATGATTCGCGACCTCGTAGATGCCGCTATACGGCTATGCAAGGAAAAGAAGGAAGCGGAAGTACAGCTTTTAGCACAAGCCGCCGCCGAGCAGCGCCTCGTAGACCTTTTGGTGCCCATTGCTGTTAAGCAGCAGCGGCAGCAAAACCCGCTCCAGTTCCTGTTGGGCAGCGGTGATAGCCAGGAAGTCGAAATGAGCGAAGATGAGCGCACCAAACATCGCACCCGCCGTGACGAGGTGCTTGCAGCTTTTCGAGCCGGCAATCTCAACGAGGAGATGATCGAGATCGAGGTCGAGCAGGCGTCCCAGAATAGCAATGCAATGATCGCCATGGGCATCGACATCAACATCAATGACCTTATGGGGAGCATACTCCCAAAAAACAAGAAGAAGCGCAAGGTAAAGGTTCCTGAGGCCTACCGAATTTTATCGGAGGAGGAGGCCGACAAGCTCATCGATATGGATGAGGTGATACGCGAGGCCATCGAAAAGGCCGAGCAGGATGGTATCATATTCCTCGATGAGATCGATAAGATTGCGGGTAGTGGCCATTCCTCGGGTCCCGACGTATCCCGCGAAGGCGTACAGCGCGACATACTCCCGCTCGTGGAAGGCTGCACGGTAAGTACAAAATACGGCTCTGTTAAGACGGACTTCATTTTGTTCATCGCGGCAGGTGCGTTCCATGTTTCCAAGGTGACCGACCTTATTCCGGAGCTTCAGGGGAGGTTCCCCATCCGCGTGAACCTCGAATCGCTGACGGTGGATGACTATAAAAAGATACTTACCCAGCCGGAAAACGCCATTACCAAGCAATACGCGGCTCTTTTAAAGACCGATAATATCGTACTTGACTTTGCGGAGGATTCCATTGAGGTGCTTGCGCAATACGCATACAACGCCAACGAGACAAGCGAAAACATAGGCGCGAGAAGGCTGCATACCATCATGGAAAATCTTCTTGATGATATTTCTTTCAATGCAAACGGCTCGTTCCCGCTTACTAAGGTAGTAGTGGACGAGGGCTATGTGAAAGAGCACTTATCCGCAGAATTCAACGGAGAGGATCTGAGAAAGTACATCTTATAAAGCATGATGCAATTTAAAAAAAGCCTAATACAGTTACTAGTCTTCGCAGCGCTTATATTTGGTGGCTGTGCAGTTCAGTCTGCTACGGGCTTGTCTGAGAAGGCTGTCGAGGTGGTCGTACTTGCCGATGAGACATTCGTTGCGATTACACCGCAGCCCGTAACGCCTACCCCGGCGACGCCTGCGCCTACGGCGACTGTGACG
>JAEWZS010000053.1 GCA_023458355.1 Bacillota bacterium | reverse complement strand
TGAGGCTCAACCGGCTCACATCAAGGCCTGTTGATTCGTTTAAAATCATATCCGCCATCGCGCGGCCGGTGATGGGGCCGAACATAAAGCCGTGTCCGCTGAAACCGCAGGCGGTGTAAAGTCCGTTTACGGCCTCGGATTTATCATATATCGGCTGTCGGTCGGGCGACATATTGTAAAGCCCCGCCCACTGGCGTATCACGCGGAGTTTCCCTACGGGCGGGAGAATGGCTGTAATGGTTTTCGCCATTTCCTCCATGAAATGCCAGCTAGAGGTGACACGGAGGTCTCTAGGCTCGTTTTGGTCGCCGCGTCCCATAATAAACGAACCGTGCGGAGATTGCTGCACGTAGAGGTTTAGCCCAAACGACATCACCATAGGTCCCTGCATGGGCTCAACGGGTTCGGTTACGAGTATTTGGTGGCGCTCGGAATATACCGGGAGATCCACCCCTGCCATTTCAGCAACAAGCTTCGATCTTCCGCCCGCGCAGTTTACGGCGATGTTCGTTTGTATTTCGCCCCGCGTTGTAAATACCGCCTTTACGCGCCCGGACTGGATTTTAAAACCGGTGACTTCGGTGTCTATGTAAAACTCCACGCCCATGCGCTTTGCCGCGCGGTGAAACGCGTCGGTCGTTAAAAACGGGTTTAAAAAGCCATCTTTTTCACAAAAGGCCGCGCCTTTTAATAGGTCGGTATTGAGGTGGGGTACAATTTCTTTTGCTTCTTTGAGACTCACCATGCGGGAAGGGATATTGCAGCGGTTTTGCACGGCAACGTTTTTTTCAAATTGAATAAGCTCCTTCTCGCTGTCCGAAATAAGAAGATAGCCCTTTTGCTTAAACTCCACATCGCCGTCATAGCCCAATGTTTCATTGGCTCGCTCATAGAACTCGATGCTTTCCTTGGCGAGCAGGCAGTTCATCTCGGTACCCCACTGCATGCGCACACCTGCGCCACATGCGCCTGTGGACCCTGCGCATATATAGCTTCTTTCTAGTACAATGATGTTTTTTACACCGCGTTTGGCGAGGTTATATGCTATGGCGCAGCCGGAGATACCCGCACCGATAATCACAACATTCGCGCTATGCTTCATGATTCTCCCCCTTAGCAAGCAGCTCGAGCCGTACGCCGGTCACGGGCGGGCGGGTGGTCTGCACCTTCAATTCCGCGATGGGTATACCTGTTGCGGCGGAAAGTTCCCTTAACACAAGCTGCGTGCAGGTTTTCCCCTTGCACGGCCCCATGCCGATACGCGTTATACGCTTGATCTCATCAAATGTATGATAGCCTTGTTGTATGAGCGCACGCACTTCGTCAAGCGTCACATCGGAGCAGCGGCAGACGATCGTCTTATCTTCCATACAATTACGCCTCCAATCGGATGCTTCTGAAGGTATATAGCTCGGCGCGCGGCACTTCTAAGGTAATGACGGGGGTGCGGTCAAATGCCTTTGGGTTTTGCACGCGAAGAACCCGTACGCGCGAAAGCTTATTCCCGGCACGGTCGAGACCCCATACCATGTCCCCCTCTTTGGGGAGTGGTAAAAACTCGTAGGGGATGCGAAACTCCAAATATTCTTTGGATTTGCTGCCGTCTATGATCATGATGGCAAGGCCGGGGCAGCGGCTCAGGCATATAGCACAGCCCGTGCATAAAGAAGAGGAAAGCATCGGTATGCTGTTGATGTCCTCACCAATTTCGATGGCATGCGCTTTGCATGCGGTTTCACATGGGTTGCAGGGGATTTTTTCGTAGCATTCGATTACGGCTACGGGGCCAGAATCTATACGCTCTATGGGTGGGAACTTTTCTAATACCCTTTCGGGAGCGGGAACGCCTGTTTTTTCAAGCATATATCTTCTCCTTACAGTACGGCCTTCATAACGCCGTCGCGGATATGCTTTCCGGCAGGGCCGGAACGGAGTGCGGTTAGCTGTGCGTTGAGTTCTTTTTTTACTACATCATGCTCGGGATGCTTAAAGCCGAGTTTTAAGCATGCACAAAGTCCGGCGAGCGAACCCTCTACCATGGCGGCACTTGCTTCTTCTATACCCGAGGTGTCGCCTGCCACGAACACGTTCTCCACGGTTGTCTCATAATCTGCATTTCGAAGGGGAACGGTACCGCCAAGCTGCGGAATATAGCGGGTTTTGCAGCCGCGCATTTCCAAGAGCTCTGTAAGCGGCGAAAGCCCCACCGCTATGCACATGGTATCGACTGCAAATGTTTTTTCTGTGCCGGCAATGGGGAGAAATTTCTCGTCTACCGCTGAGATTTCGACACCTTTAAGCACCGTATCGCCGATTGCGCGCTTTACGGTATGCGAAGTTAAAATGGGAACGCCCATACGGGCAACCTTTGCTGCATGCACCAAATACCCGCCGATCTTTGGCGCAGCGTCGAGGATGACTACAACCTCAACACCCGCCTGCATCAACTGATAACTTACGATAAGTCCGATGTTGCCTGCACCTACCATCAACGCACGTTCGCCCGGCTTTACACCGTAAACGTTCATGAGCGTCTGCACGGCACCCGCACCGTAAATGCCGGGGAGGTCGTTGTTTGGGAAGGCAAGCGGCCTTTCGTACGCGCCTGTTGTTACAAGTACCGCGCGGGGTTTAATTTTAAAATACTTTTCCTCTTTATATAGAGCTGTGCAAATGCCGTCTTCATAAAGTCCCACGGCCGTTGTTGAGGTCAAAAGCTCGGCATTTTTAAAGGACTCGAGTTTATGTAAGAGGATGTCCGCTATGTCGATGCCGCGCGTAGATGCTCGCTGCTTTTCGGAGCCGAAAAACATATGCGTCTGCTTTACAAGCTGGCCACCGGCCTTGGGGTTTCTCTCGAGCACAAGTACATTAGCGCCGCACTCGGCCGCCATAGTCGCAGCACTTAGCCCTGCGGGGCCGCCGCCTATGATAAGAAGGTCGCATTCCCTCATACGGAGCCCTTTCCGCGCTGGATTTCTACGCGCATACCCTCTTTTAATTCTGTAATGCAGGTTTTGACGTTAGATACGCCGTCGACCACCATCATGCACGACGAGCAGTTTCCTATGGCGCAGTAAAAGCCGCGCGGTCGGTGCAACTCCAGGCTTTCGCCAAGCACCTTAACGCCTGCCGCGTGCAGCGCCGCCGCAATGGTATCGCCCTCGTAGCCCGTAATTTCTTCACCGTTGAAGGTGAATCGAAGCTCCCTTTTGCGCTCAAAAGCGAGGATTGGATGCGCTTCCAGTCTCATACGGATCGCCTCGAATCTAATTAGTTTGGATGTTATAATATTTAGAAAGGAAAACGTGAAGTCGGCCGCTATCAGCTTAAGGCAAGGCGAGTCGAATCCTTACGCCTCAAAACTACGGGTTCGGCTCCCATTACCTTAGCGCATTTTTCGCGTATTTTCAAGCACGGGAAATGCCCGCTAAGCGGTTGGAGAACGATTATATCATATATTCTGCAACCGACGAAAAGATACGGGAATATATTTATCCGCACATACGCCGATGTGGTACAATACATACAAAGTTTATATAAAAGGAGCAGGCTATGAGCAACCGTTTTTTTGAAATGGCGCAGCCCTTTAACGAGCCCGTGCTTTCCTATGCCCCCAATACCAAGGAGCGCGAGGAGTTGAAGCGTGAGCTTGTGCGGCAGGAAAAGCAATGCATCGAAATACCGCTCATTATAGGTGGTAAGGAGGTGTTCACGGGTAATAAGGGTAAGTGCGTTATGCCGCACGACCATAAACATGTGCTTTGCGAATACCACATTGCGGGCGAAAAAGAGCTTTCTATGGCCGTGGACGCAGCGCTTGCGGCAAAGGCCGAATGGGAAAGCATGCCGTGGGTACAACGTGCGCGCATCTTCAAAAAAGCGGCCGACCTTCTGGCAGGTCCTTACAGGCAGATTTTAAATGCCGCGACTATGCTCGGTCAAAGTAAGACCGCCTATCAGGCAGAAATTGACTCCGTTTGCGAGCTTTGCGACTTCTTCCGCTTCAATGCCTATTTTGCACAGGAGATATTTAAGCAGCAGCCCATATCGGTTGCGGGCATTATCAACCGCATGGAATACCGCGCGCTCGACGGATTCGTGTGTGCCGTCTCGCCGTTTAACTTCACTTCCATCGGCGGCAACTTGCCGACAGCGCCAGCCATGGTCGGCAACACCGTTATTTGGAAGCCGGCTTCAACCGCTGTACTTTCTAATTATTATGTAATGAAGGTTTTGATGGAGGCGGGATTGCCCGCAGGCGTCATCAACTTTGTACCAAGCCGCGGCAGCGATGTGAGCAGAGTGGTGCTCGCTCATAAAAAGCTTGGCGGTTTCCATTTTACAGGCTCCACGGATGTATTCAGAAGCGTATGGGCACAGGTCGGGAAAGACATCGCAAACTACGAATCCTACCCGCGCCTTGTAGGTGAAACGGGCGGCAAGGATTTTGTGTTCGCGCATCCTAGTGCGCAGGCAGAACCCCTTGTAGCAGCGCTTGTGCGCGGTTCGTTTGAGTTCCAAGGCCAGAAATGCTCTGCGGCAAGCCGCGCATTCATCCCCGAAAGCCTTTGGGGCATTGTGAAACCGCGCCTCGTTGAGGAGACAAAAAAGCTTAAAATGGGCGATGTGCGCGATTTCAGGAACTTTATGGGCGCAGTCATCGACAAACCGGCATATGAAAGCATCAAGGGTTATATTGATTTCGCACGTGAAAGCGCTGATGCAAGCATACTTGTAGGCGGCAAATGCAACGATGAAAAGGGCTACTTCATTGAGCCTACCGTAATCGAAGCCAAGACCCCGTATTTTAAGACCATGGTCGAAGAAATTTTCGGGCCTGTACTCACGGTCTATGTGTACGAGGACAGTAAGCTTGATGAAACGCTTTCCGTTTGCGATACCGCATCGCCCTACGCCTTAACAGGCGCGATCTTCGCAACGGACCGTGCTGCCATCGAGCATATGGAAAAGGTGCTTTCCCACAGCGCAGGCAACTTCTATATTAACGATAAGCCCACGGGTGCTGTAGTGGGGCAGCAGCCCTTCGGCGGCGGCCGCGCAAGCGGCACCAACGATAAGGCGGGCAGCGCAATCAATTTGAACCGCTGGCTCAGCCCGCGCGCCGTAAAGGAAAACCTTGCACCGTCAAATGCAATCGATTATCCGTTTATGGCGGAAAAATAAGCAAATTAAGCCTATAGGATTGTCAAGGGGCGCACCCCCTTGACTTTCTTCCGGCTTCGGCGGCATGTACGCGTCCGGCAAAGCCGGAGCCCTAACGTCCGGCGCAGCCGGAGTCCTTCGGGCCAAGGCTTATAGCCTTGCGTGGGCCAAGGCTTACAGCCTTGCGTGCCGAAACGGATGAAAGCCGAAGGCTTTCGCACCATTCACGCTTTACCGCCCGGAAATACGAAGTATTTTAGGTAAAGCGTGAAACCTCAAAAAAGTGACGCAAGTCACTTTTTTGACATACAAGGCCGTGTTGGGAATATATCCCGATACGGCCTTATGCTATAATGAGAAAAAACGCGAGGGGTTTAGGTATGGAACGCGGGAGAAAGAAACGCGGCGCGGCGCGCGCACCCTCCTTAAGATGGTGGCTCGTCACCATGGTAATCGGGTTTTGGGTGCTTCCCATTATGATCTTCACCGGCGTGATGGGCTTTTACACCCTAAAAAACCTTCGCACGCAGATGACCGACACCGTCATCACAAGCGTCGATAATGCCGTCAAGAACGCCGTGGGCGCTATAACTTCCGCCATGGAAGCCTCGCGCGCTTCCTCGTACGACCGTACCGTACGAGATGCTTATATAAATTACCGCCGCACGGAGGATGGTATTACACTCTACACAACCGTTACGGAATACCTCACCAGACAATATCGCTATAACGATATGTTCATTACGACCATGCTCTATTTTTGTGAAGACCCGGATACAATCTATTACACCAACAATTTAGCGCATACAAACGCCTATTCAAATGTGCGCGCATACAAAGAGAACGCACATAAAACGGTTATTGACTACGCACAAAGCATCGGTACTGATGTGCGGTTTCTCGGCGGTAACGGAAATCTGTACATGGTTAGAAACATCGTGGACAGTTCCTTTAAGCCCTACGCCGTTATTGTGATGGAGCTTGATACAAACGTGCTTTTCCAAAGTGCCATCAACGTTGTGTGGCTGAAAAATGCTTCGGTGCGCCTGGGGGAAGCGGCCGTGACGCTATCGGGCGAAGGTGCCAAACTAAATGATTCTTCTGCTGACGGGATTTCCTATGTCGTTAAGGAAAACACCTACGAGGTGAGCGCAAAGCTACATGTGCCCCCAAACGATGTTCTGTTTGCCTTTGAGTTAAATGCAGCACCCTTTGTGAGCGAGATTGCGAACTTTCGAAATCTCATACTGTCGATGTTTGTTATGGCAATACCTTTGATGGTGCTTTTAATTGTGACCTTCTATCGGTATATCTCCGTACCGGTGCAGTCGCTTTTATCAGCAGCCGTGGAAATACAAAAAGGAAAGCTTGGCTACAGCATTGAGGAAAACCCGAAAAGCCGCGAGTTCATCTATTTGACTGACAGCTTCAACGCGATGTCAAAAAGCATGCATGAGCAGTTTGAAAAAAGCCGTAACGAGCAAATGGCTTTGCAGGATGCGCGTATGAAAGCGCTGCAATCGCAAATCAACCCGCATTTTCTCAACAACACATTGGAGATTATCAACTGGGAGGCGCGCATGGCGGGTAACCTCAAGGTATCGCATATGATAGAAGCGCTCTCTACCATGCTCTCGGCCGCAATGGCACGAGGTACGAAAAGCACAGTGTATTTGAGTGAAGAGCTTTCCTATGTGGATGCGTATCTCTATATTATTTCCGTGCGGCTTGGCAAGCGCTTAAGCGTAACGCGCGAAGTCGATGAATCGCTTCTCGTCGCAAGCGTGCCGCAGCTTGTCATGCAGCCGGTCGTTGAAAACGCAATTGAACATGCGATTGTGCCGCGACAGCGCGGAGAGCTTATCATACGTGCCTATCAAGAAGAGGAAGACCTTATACTGGAGATAGAAAACGACGGGGAAATGCGTGAAGCCGATTTAGTTGCAACAAAGACGCTTTTAACATGGGATGGCGGAAACGAGTATACGCCCACCAAATCGGAAAGTCTAGGCATTCGAAATGTAAACCAGCGCATAAAGCTACAATATGGTGCATCTTATGGGCTCTCCATAGAAAACACGCCTTATAAAACAACGCTCGCCCGCATACGTCTGAAACTTGGTACAGATGACAATCAAAACCAACTCCACAACTAGGAACAAGAAAAAACAACCTCAGCCCTAACAAGAAAACCATTGCATTAGGTACAATAATGGTGCAAATCAATCGCCGTGCATAATCGAACCGGTTCCATACCGGCGGCACGGTTTTGTGCGGTGAAATCGTCAAAATATCAGTACGGAGGAAATGTTCATGAAGAAGATCATCACCCTGTTTCTGGTCGCCATGATGTGCCTGAGCGCGTTTGTGGCATGTGCAGCGCCCGCCGGCGAAAGCGAAGCGACGCCCGCGCCCGCTGAAAGCCAAGCTCCCGCCACCGAGACGCCCGTAGAGCCTGCAGCCCCCGTTGAGCTCAACGTCGTGACCAGCTACGGCGGAGACGACGGCAACCGCGCCAACTACGAAGCCGGTATCGCCGCTTACGAAGCCGCCACCGGCAACACCGTGCTCGACGGTTCCGCTACCTCCAACGAGGAGTGGAAGGCCAAAGTCATGACCGACTTTGAGACCGGCACCGAGCCCGACGTATTGTTCTATTTCTCCGGCATCGACGCCAACAAAATTATCGAAGCCAACAAGGTCGTATCCCGAGAGGAAATTCGTGCGGAATATCCCGAATACGCTTCCAACATGAAGGATTCCATGATCCCCACTTCCCCCGTTGACGGCAAGCAGTATGCGATCCCCGTAAACGGCTACTGGGAAGGCATGTTCGTGAACAAGGTCGTGCTTGAGGCCGCCGGCGTTGCCGTGCCCGGTGCCGACTACACTTGGGATCAGTTCCTTGCAGATTGCGAGAAAATTAAAGCTGCGGGCTTCACCCCCGTCGCCGTATCGCTGCAGGAAGTTCCGCATTACTGGTTTGAGTACACCGTTTTAAATAACGGCAATCTCGCAAACCATCTGGAAGTTCCCGCAGCTAACAATGATGCCGTCGCAACGAAGTGGGCTAAAGGCCTTGCCGACATCACCGAGCTTTACACCAAGGGCTACCTGCCCGCGAACACCCTCACTGCCACCGATGCCGAAACCTGTCAGCTCATGATAGACGGCACGGCTGCATTCCTCATCGACGGCAGCTGGAAGGTCGGTTTCTTCACCACCAATGCGGCCGATCATATCGATGATTACACCGTGACCTATGTACCCGGCAAGGGCGAGCGCGTCGCCACCGAAGTCATCAGCGGTATCTCCATGGGCTACTACATCACCCGCAAGGCTTGGGATGATCCCGCCAAGCGCGAAGCAGCCGTGAAGTTCGTTGAAATGATGACCAGCGACGAAGTCGTATCCACCTTTGGTGCAACTGCCGTTACCGCCCTTAAGAACGGTACCGCAGCACCTGCTGACGCAGATCCCCTCACCGTTGCCGCTATCGAAATGAACAAGGGTGTAACGGGCTTTGTCGGTGCCGCGCAGGATAACCTCTCTCCCGAAGCCCGCGCAGACCTGTTCGCCAATGTAAAGAACATCGTCACCGCCGGCATGACCGCAGAGGATGCTCTTGCGTCCATGCTTACGAAGTAACTTATCATCCATTCATAAGACTATGGGGCCGTCCGGCCTGCCGGACGGCCCCTTGTCAAAAGGAACAGCAATGCGCTTTCCTAAGCTTTGTAATGTGCACTTCGAAATATCAAAGAACCGGTGGTAACGGCTATGACAAACTCTACAATCTATAAAAAAAAGACACCGCTCTTATTTTTCCTCATTCCTGCGTTTGCGTTTATGACGCTGTTTTTGTACTACCCGTTTATCGTGAACATCATCAACAGCTTTTCTAAAATAGTCGGCCTCGGCACAGCAGCGGAAGGGTTCAATACCCCCTGGTATGAAAACTATTTGAAACTTTTTAAGGACCCGAACATCGCTACTGCACTTAAAAATACGCTCTTATTGATGCTTTGTACTATCATATTCCAGGTCGGGATTGCGCTTATACTCGGGCTTTTGGTAGATAGAATCGGCCGCGGCTCCCAGCTTTTCCGCACCGTTTATTTTTTCCCGATCGTGATTAGCGCCACAGCGCTCGGACTATTGTTTAACCTCATATTCCTCTACAATGGCGGCATGGTAAACCAACTTTTAGAAAAGGTTTTCGGCATCACCGCGCTTACGGATTGGAAGGATGAAGCGCATTATTTTGTCACGATGCTCATCCCCATCATGTGGCAGTATGTCGGGTTCTATTTCGTTATTATCGTGACAGGCCTCAACAACATATCCTCGGAAATTTACGAGGCGGCAGAGATTGACGGCGCGTCAGGCTTCAAGCGCACGCGCTACATTACGCTGCCTCTTTTAAGAAACGTGCTTTGTACCTGCCTAATTCTCGCTATCACGGGGGCATTGAAGGTGTTTGACCTGCCATGGGTGATGTTTGGCAACGGCATACCGATGGACCAGTCGTGGCTTACGGGCACGTATATGTATAACCAGACATTTGTAAGAAGTGACGTGGACTACGGATCCACCATCGCTGTTGTCATCGTGGTAGTGGGCGTTTTCATCTCACGTGTGGCCAACACCGTCTTCAAGGAAAAGGATTATTGAGAGGGCAAATGCAAATGAAAGAGAAAATAAGCAATAAGCGTTTTCGCCCGTCTCAGCTCTTCACCTACGGGGCGCTCAGCGTATGGGCACTTACCACCATCTACCCGTTTTTATGGGTTATTATCAACTCGTTCCGCGACAGAGGAAAAATACGCTCGGATTCGTTTTCCATACCTTGGCCCGGGACGCCTGATTTCACGCTCGACAATTTTAACCTTGCGTTCGACCGCTTTATGGTCGGCATGGCATACAAAAACAGCTTTATTATCTCGGTCGTGGTCACGGTTATTGTGGTAATTCTCGCAGGGTTTGCGGCTTACGGACTTGTGCGGTATAATTTTAGGGGCAAGAAAGCGCTGCAATCGCTCATCATCGCGAGCATGATGTTTCCGGTGTTTGCAACCATCATCCCGGTGTACCGTATGGAAGCGGCGTGGGGGATTGCAGGTACCAACAATACTGCTCTCTCGCTTTTATCGGTGATACTTCCGCAAATTGCGGGGAATTTGTCGTTTGCAATCATCGTTTTGATGGGCTTTATTCGCTCGCTCCCCGTAGAGCTTGAAGAAGCAGCCTATCTTGACGGCTGCAATGTGTTTAAAATCTACTTTAAGATTATCATGCCCGTTGCGAAGCCTTCCTTTGCGACGGTTGCAATTTTCACGTTTTTATGGTCGTACAACGACCTGTTTACGCAGATGTTTTTCCTAAGACTACCCAAAGACCGCACCATCACGCTTCTTTTAAACGAGATAAGCTCGCAGGCGGGTGTCAATTACGGGCTTATGGCGGCAGGCGTTGTGCTCGTGGTAATCCCAATCCTCGTTGTTTATGTGATATTGCAAAAGAATATCATCAAAGGGCTTACAATCGGCGCTGTAAAAGGGTAATCGTAAGGGAATACGCGTACGTAAATCTTGTTCCCTTATTCCGGAGGTAAAATGCCTTTTAAAGTCATTTTGGTAGATGACGAGCAAATTATCGTGGAGGGCCTAAAAAAGGTCGTCCCCTGGTCGCGTTACGACTGTGAGGTCGTAGCCGTCGCAAGCGACGGCGAAAACGGGGCGCGCGCCATTCGCGCCTACCGGCCGGATATTTTGTTTACCGATATCAAAATGCCAAACATCGACGGGCTTACGATGCTCGCAGGTCTTCGAAGCGAGTTCCCCGAGATGAGCGTTGTGGTGCTTACCGGCTACAGCGATTTTTCCTATGCGCAGCAAGCCATACGCCTTGGCGTGAGCCGCTTTCTTTTAAAACCCTCCAAAATGGACGAGATTGAAGAGGCACTTGAGGCAATTGTTGAAAAGCACCGCCCCTCGGATTTTGAAGAAACCGCGGAGGAAAGTGCAGCACAAGGCGCCAACAGTTTTGTAGTGCGCTGTGCGCTCTCCTATATGGAGGAACATTTCGCCGAAAAGCTAAGCCTTGCTGATGTTTCTGAGCGCTGTTACGTATCGCAATGGCATTTATCAAAGCTTCTTAACAAGCATGCCGGGCAAAGCTTCTACGATATTTTAAACGGCATACGCATCAAGGCCGCCAAGGGGCTTTTGTTTGATCCTACGCTTAAAATAAGCGATATCTGCGATCTTGTAGGGTATACGGATACGGCGCATTTCTCCCGCGTATTTAAAAAACTCGAAGGCATGAGCGCCAACGAGTACAGAAACACCATGTGCAAAGAAAAATAGATTTTAGCAGCTCCAAATGGTGTACATTGGGCATCAATGGCATACTTACGCGCGCGGGATATCAACCATAGAACGAAGTGCTGATTGAAAAAGCAATCAGCACTTGTTTATTTGGGGAAATCGAGAATGTTCATTTTATTCCACATCAGTACAATGGGCAGAAGCTCCTTGAACAGTTCATCTCGGTTATCTTTTGTTATGATGTAAAGCTTTGCGTTTTTATGCGAGCGCACATCGTTTAAAAAAGGAATGTCATAGCGCGCTTTTACGGCTGCAATCACGGGAATTGAACCGTTAAGCGCACGGAATACAGCGCTTGTAAATGCCTTTGCGTCAACCTCCATAAAGCCAAGCTCGTCCATCACGATAATACCGTTTTGCGTGGCTTTTAAGTAATCGACGCCGAGCGTGTTGAACGCGTTAGGGTTGATACTGCGTATTTTTTTATCGCAGGTGCCTACTAGGTTATATTCTTCATATAGCTTCGTATCCGAACCGGCGGAGTGTATGTAGATGGGGTGGATGCCGCTTTCGTCGGGACTTAGCTTTTTTGTGAGAAAACCGTAAACGGGACGCGTGTTGTGTTCGAGTAAACCCGAGATCAAAGTGCTTTTTCCCGAGCCGACTTCGCCGCAGATGAGGATGTGCTTTGATCCGTTCATACGATTTCCTCCGTTATTGTAAGCAAGGTAAGCGAGAAGATTTCATAAAGCACTTCTCTCTTACCTTACTCGTATCGTTCGTTTTACGCCGCGGGTTTAGCCGCTTGCTGTGCACCGATGGAATTTGCCATAAGCGCGTCGTACTGGGCTTGTGTCAGGTCGCTGTGGTAGAAGAGCTTAAAATATTCTGCGACTTTGCTGTAAAGGTCGTACTGCGCGGTATCGGGATAGAGAAGCTCGGCCATCCACATCATACCGAGATAGCGCTGCACGGACGGCGGGAAGCCCACCCAGTTATACGGGCCAAACGGCACCTCATAATACGTGCCGTTCTGGATGGCGTTTAGCTGCTGCCAAGCAGCATCTTGACCTACGCTATGGTAGATACTGCCCGGGGCAAAGAGAATTACATCCGGATTCCATAGCAATAGCTGCTCAAGATCGATCTCGTTGCCGGTGCCTTTGCCTGATGGAGCATCTACGACTGCGAGGTTGTTAGAAAGAAGGTCTATGACATCCGCGTGGAAGCTGCCATTAGCGATAATGTTGAGTCCCGTATCGCCCAGGCAGTAGACGACGTTTGCCTTATCCACGCTGTTTACGATTTCAAGCGTGCGGTTGTAGACATTTGTGCTATAGTCTGCAAGAACTTTCGCTTCCTCGGGCATGTTCAAGAGCTCACCGAGCTTTGTATAGGCGTCGCCCATGGTCGTCATGGTGGCGGTAATGTGGACAAACGGGATGCCCGTCTGCTCCTCTAAGGCGTCGAAGTCCTCAGCCATAGTATCCTTTGGCTCGCCGACATCGATGACCACCTCAGCGCCGCTTGCAAGGAGCGCTTCAAGGTTCAGTTCGCCCTTGCTGCCGTAGAGCTGGCCGATTTCGGGCAGGCTGTAATACTCGGTTTTTAAATATTGCTCAGCGGTAGTGTCCCACGCGCTTGCTAAACCTACAAGCTTATCGGGGCAAAGCGCAAACAAGGCAATTTGCGCAAGAGGTCCGGAAACAGCAACCTTGGTGATATTTGCGGGAAGTTCCACCGTACGGCCTACAGAGTCCGTAAACTGCATGGTGGTTGGTGCCGGTTCCTCAGAAATGGCAGGGTTCTCTGCTGCGGCGGGCGTAGCCGGAGCGGGCGTTTGTACAGGTGTATCCGCCTGTTGCGTGCATCCGGCAAATGCAGAAAGCACCATAAGTGTTGTTACTAGGAGTACAAGAATTTTCTTCATATAAATTTCCACCTTATTATTGATTATTTTCTGGTATTCATCCGTTTGGAATGTCATCTACATCTATTTCAATGAGGCCGAGCGACCTTTTTATGGGGAGGTAGTACATAAATGGAGGAGAAGCAGTGTTTAATAGGCGCGCTTCCACATGTTCCTGTGCAACCGGTGTATCGTCGTCCTCCATACGATATGTTTCAAAAAAAAGCTTCGCATCTTCGAGCGTTTTAAACGGCTGCCCCATTTCAATAAAAAACGTTTCAGACTTATAAGGAATATGGTGTACGTCGAGCTCTTTTCGCGTTTTATGAAACGTAAATCCTTTAAGCGGCGTTTCCTTCAATGTAAAGCGATGAGTTTCCCAGTTCTTTTTAATAAGCAACACCTTACCTGAGCACTGCGCTTTTGCGGTGATCAGCGTTTGTTCAACACGTCCGAAAAAGCAAAATACCATCGCGTCGTATTTCGGATCCTTTTGCATGGAAAAAAGATCTCCGTTTAGTACATCTATGTTTTGTACGCCCATGCGAGAGATGTTATCTTTCAGTACTGCAAGCGCATTAGCGTTCACGTCGATGGCAGCAACCCTTCTGCATCCTTTGGCGAGCGCAAGGCTCAAATATCCAAGTCCGCAGCCCGCATCGCAAACATAGTCATGCGCATGTAAGCGAGGAAAAATCTTTTCGGCAATGCCTTCATCAAACCGGGTATACTCCGCTGCATCTATGCGAAAACGAATGGAATCGGACGTCCATTTATACATACTTCGACTCCTCTTCTTTTCCGCGGACAGCGATTTCCGGCGATATAAGAGGACCGTGTTCGGTATGGATAATCCGGACATCGACCCCGTAAAGCTTATGGATCAAATCTTCATCCACCACATCGTGCGGAGGGCCGAATTTTAGGACTTCCCCGTCGAGAAACCCAATTGCGCGGTCTGCATACCATAGCGCATGCTGCGGGTTATGCGTGGATAAAAGCACCGTATAGCCATTGTCTGCAAGCGCACGCACCTGGCGGAGCACAAGGGTTTGGTTCCCATAGTCGAGACTTGCTGTAGGTTCATCCATTAAAAGTGTTTTGGCGTTTTGCGCGAGCGCTCTGGCAATCAAAACGAGCTGTTGTTCGCCGCCCGAGAGCTTGGAGAAATTTTTATGTTTTAGCGTTTCTATACCCATGCGCGCCAGTGCATCGTTTGCCGCATGCAACTCTTTTTCCTTTGGCACGGACATCGCGCCTACAGAATGCGTTGTACCCATGAGTACTATATCTAAAACCGAGTAGCTAAACGCCATACCGTGCGTCTGCGGAATATATGCGATGCGGTGTGCAAGTTGCCGCGCGCTAAGCGTGCGGGTATCTTCTCCGTTTATGATAATGCTGCCCTTATACGCTTGCCTTAAGCCCAATATGCAGCGAAACAGCGTGGTCTTCCCAACACCGTTTGGCCCGAGCACCGCGAGCAGCTCCCCGTCCGCTGCAGAAAAACGCACATTGCGCAGTACTTCTTGTTTTAAATAGGCAAAGCTCAGATCCCGAATTTCCAGGCTCATAGCGTTTTCTCCCGTTTCGAGATCAAGTAGATAAAAAACGGCGCGCCGATAAACGCCGTTAGTATCCCGATGGGTATTTCAACGGTAAGAAGGTTTCGCGAAACGTCATCTACAAGAAGCAGGAAGGCTGCGCCAGCGATCATACTTGCCGGTAGTAGATAGCGGAAATTGCTGCCAACGAGCTTGCGGCTAAGGTGCGGGATTACAAGCCCCACCCAGCCAATCATGCCGCTAACGGAAACACTCGAGGCAGTCACAAGCGTTGCTGAGAGTATGACGATAAGGCGTATCAGATTTACATTAACGCCGAGCGTGCGCGCCTCCTCATCGCCTAACGTAAGCACATTCAGCTGCCAGCGGATGAAAAATAGCGGAGCAAGCCCGATAAGAATCGGCAAGACCACAAATGCAACGTCTTTGAGCTTCGCGCCCGACAGGCTTCCCATCATCCAATACGTGATAGCGGGGAGCTGGTTTGTAGGATCTGCAACGAGCTTTATGTAGGACGTACCCGCCGTGAAAAGCGAGCTTATCATAATGCCTGCGAGGATGAGTGTAACAACCTTTAATCCCGGTGCACGCTGTGCGATAAGGTAAACCGCTATAACGGTGATAAGGCTGAAAGCAAACGCAGCAAGCGTTACCAAGCGCGAAGAGCCTCCTAGCAATATCATGAGAGCTGCACCGAACGCCGCACCGCTAGATGCACCTAAAATATCCGGCGATGCCATGGGGTTTAAAAACACGCCCTGGTAGGAAGCGCCGGCAGCAGAAAGTGAGCCTCCCACAAGGCAGGCAAGCAAAATCCTGGGCAGACGTATATTGAGAACCACCGTTTGCATTTCTGCCGTCCATGTCTGCTCCATGGGGATTATGCGGCTTACCATGATGCGTATGACCTCCGAAACGGGTACGCCGTAGCGCCCGATGGAGAAGGAAAGGAAAAACGCAGCGAAAAGGACAGCACCTAAAAGCCATAGTACATGTGCCGGCTTTGTGTCGAGTCTTTCCTTTTGTTCTGATTTCGTTCTCCTGTGAAAAAGCGGCATTGCAAACCAGCCTTATAATCCAATATGGGATGACGTTATTCTTAATTAAGAATAACGCATGCTTATTATAAAATAAAATGTTTGCATTGTCCAGAAAAAGAATATGCGCGGAGCGGATGCGCTGAAACAGCTTGCGAAAGCTAACAAGTGGTGGTAATATTTGCATATAATATGAACAAGTGTTAGCAATGGGAGAGAGATGCAAGAAGCAATCGGCACAAAAGAAAAAATACTGGACGTCGCCATCGATTTAATCTATGAGCATGGGTACCATGGCGTATCTGTAAGGAAGATTGCCTATGGAGCGGGAATTAAAGAAAGCTCCATCTACAACCATTACGAAAACAAAGAGGATATCCTGAATCGCATATTTGATTGTTTTCAACAAGGCATGAAAGAACAGAGGCCCGATGAAAAGGAGCTTGCGTACGAGATTGAATTTATGGCACCAAGGGAGCTGTTTCGACTCATATTCATCAAGTACGGCAAAAACCGAAACGAAAAGATCGATAAGATTGCATCCATATTATTAAGAGAGCAGTATGGAAACCAAAAGGCCCGGAGCTTTGTCAGGCAATTCATGCTCGATGAGCCGGTCGTCTATTATGAAAAGATTCTCCATTCAATGGCAAATAAGGGGAAGCTCCGAGAGGGTGTGGATGTAAGAATTGCGGCGCAGGAACTGCATTACGGCTTCTTAGGCATCATTTTGGATTTGTCGACTTCTGTGCACGAAGGCCGCGATGCAGCACGCATCATTGAAAAATTGTCCAACCACGTAGATTTCATCTTTGCGCAATTGGAATAACAATCCGGGGGATGGGGTATGAAACGTATTGAGAAGGCCATTCGATGGCTTCAAGCGCAGTTTCGTAATCGTACCGCGCGTTTGATTGTGATGATACTCCCCGCTTTACTTCTGATAGCGGGCGGCGTACTATGGGCCTTCGGTGTATTTTCAACCGGGGTCTTTTCTTATCTGCCGGAGCGCACATATGTGCTCGCCCCAAGTGATGTAAATTCACCTGAGACACTTGAGGAGCTTTTATTATGCCAAGATCCAAGTGTCGATACATTTTTGAAAAACCCGTCTATTGTGCAAGAGCTTTTGCATGCAAAATCGCTTACGGACATCGTCGATTCGCGTCTCGCGCTGAACAACTTAAGAAGTATTGACGCGCAGTTATCCGCGCGGCTTAAAGAGCTTGAAGAGGTGGAGAAGACCGCAGGATTAAAAGCGGAGCAGATAAATCACGATTTTGTCGCGACACCGCTTGTAGCCGCACCAAACGGATTTAGGGTAACTCGACTTTCGCTCTCCGCACTCGTAAAGCAGCAATCCGATATGCTTGCGCAACTTAAGGCTGTAACGCAAACGCTTCTCACACCGCCCGAATACGACGACCTCGTTATTCTTGCCTCCGCGATGAATATGAAAAGCGTTTGGGAGGAAAGTGACGAAGCGCTTATCCATATGATCCCAACTTCAGACTGGCTGCCCGAGCAGGGCTATAAACTATATCGCGTGATCAACGGGGAAAGCGTGTTGATACGTGAACAGCTTGCCTCACCCATAAGCGGCTTAAACGGAAGCCTTAAAGTAGACGATGCCGATATCATCCAAACGCTTTACATGCAGGCGGAACTGACAAAAGAAAAGCTTGCCGATTTAGGCTTGAAGAGCGTTAGTGAGTTTTGCGCACTCGCATACCGCACCGATACGCTCACGCAAAAGCCGCGCATCGGCGGCGAAACGGACTACTTAAAAATGAGAGACACACTGCTGACCGTGCCCGCTAACATCGACCAACGAATGCCCGATACCGATGTAGTGTTGGGTCAGCCCATCCGGGTATTAGGCAGGCAGGAAAACAGTGCGCTTTCAGCAGCGGCACTTCGTACATGGGTTTTTAATAAATTCTCGGTTATTTCGGACGAAACGCCTTTGGGTATCGACGCGTTTAAGTCGCTGCCAAATGGGGATGCAAAATACAATTTGTCCCTTGAAGTACTTACAGCAAGGCAGCAGCTTGCAACACTGAGCTTTGTAGATGAGGAATATGCATCTGCCGCAGGTTTTCTTATCCGCGACGATCTAAGCAAGCTTCACCTTGAAGACGGTACAGAAATTGCCTATGTCGTCGAATCGCCAAACGGTGCAAAATCATCGATCAGCGTTACGCGAGGCACGCAAACGCCCTTGAGTAAACCGGAAGGGCTTTTGGGCTACGGAATGGACGGACGTGTACCGCTTCGCTGGCAGCAGGCTTTAACGAAAGAGGAAAGAGCCATCATAAGCGGGTATCTTATTGAACGCAGGCTTAACGGAGAGATTGGCTTTACTGAGGTTACCGATAGGCCGATTGCCGTCTCCTATTCGTTAGATGAAACCGGCATCTATTTTGAGTCACCCGTGTTTTTTGAGGATACGGTGGAAAACGGAAGGACGGCAGAATACCGCATCCGTGCGCTTGATGTGTTCGGGCGCATGAGCGAGTATTCCGATACGATATCTATTAAGGTAGAAAAGGTCACCCCGCCCAATGCACCCATCATCGAGTCGCCTGCATTATCCGATGACACTGTGAACGCATCTAAGGCCATTTTAGATGCAGCTAATCTTAACTTGGGGAAACGCGGAATAGTGCTGCCGATCTATACGGATGCATCCGATACGGTTCGCTTTACAATTTACCGCGCCAAGTCGGTTGGAGCAGAAGGCTTTGGTGCTCCCGTGGCCATTGCAAACCTAGACTATACATACCTGGATGCATCGGGGACTTCTCCCGATTTTTCGCCGGTGTCCGGCGCGCCCGTTACCAAAAAAAGAAGATCCAACAAGGCCAACCAGCTTTTTCGTTTAAACACTGCCGCATACCCAAACCTCGTCTATTTTGATGCAGACATCGAGGAAGGCTGTACCTATAAATATTGGGTTTCGGCGTGGGATTCTTGGAACAACGAAAGCGCATGGTCGCAATCTGCCCGCGTCGGTGTGCCAACGGATGTTGCGTCTGAAATTCCTGCGGAGCTTCGTATCGCCATGCATAGTCGCACGCTTCCCGATTTTGCTTTGGAACCGCCCGGAATTTTGCATGAAGCATCTGTTTCATTTTCCGATTTACTAAGGAAAGATCTCTCCGTGCGCCCGAATGCTTCGGGTATCGTTACGGGCACCATTGAGCGCGCAGAGGCGGATGGAGCCAAAATAGGGACATTTCTTTCGGGTGGCTCTTTGCCGAACGTCATTGACAAGGCTTACGACAATTTGCCTGAGGAAAAATACATCCATATGTTTCTTGCCGTGCGTGGAGAGGATGTACTAAAAGACGGCACGGCACGTTTACAATGGCCAGTCTACGCAGGTGAAGGGCTTAGCGGTTATACCGTTTACCGCGCAGAATTTACGCATGGACCGCTTAATGAATTACAGAATCTTTCCTATAGCGAGCTTCTGGAGCTTGGCTTATGGCGGCGCGTAAATGATACGGCGGTAACAAAAAACCGGCTTATTGTAAACGGGCTTAATAACAAAGAAGGAGGCTTGACGCTCTTTCTTGTTTGCCTTACTCCGGAGCAAGCCCCTAAGTTCAATCTCCCAATACTGCCTGTCGCAGTAAATAATGCAACAGTACTAGATGCGGCAGAGCGGATAGCGGATATGCCTGAGGGCGGTTATATTTATGTGGATTGGGATGCGCCGAAAGACCCGCAGGTTTCGCATTACCGCGTATACCGCAGTGAGGTGGAATCGTTTAAAAATGAGATTGACGAAGCATCGCTTGCGTGGACTTTGGTTGGCGATCGCATCACGGTGCCCGAATACACAGAGCGCGTTGAACAGAGCTTTGCGCACTATTATTACTATAAAGTGACATCGGTTACACCATGGGGTGTTGAGTCTAAAATCGGTACGGTTGAGCGTTTTCGCGTACCCTCCACAAAGCCGCCGCAGACGCCGAACTTGTTGCTGCCGCTATCGACCAAAAACGGCGTTAAGGTAAATTTCTCGGCGGTGGGCCACTGCGAACGATATGAGATTTACCGCACAAGCATCCCTGTTATCTCGGAAGGTGCTATCGGCAATTTTCTTAACACAAACCCCGCGCTTCTTGAGGCGTTATTTGAAACACCCTCTTATAATGATGCATTCCTCACAGGTATGCTGACGGATGCACTTTTACCCAATTTCACGGCAAGTACGCCCGGTTCGCCCATCAGATCGTTATCAAAATTCAGGACCATTTCACAAGTCAGCAGTGCCGATATCATGGGCAATCTCATGTCACTGGGTGATACAAACGGGCGAAAAGCATACAACAATATTCTAAATGAGTTTGGCCCGTTAGCGCTTGCCAAATACCGCGATCTGAGTGTGGAAATGATGAAGCGGGTGCTTTGGGAAAAGGTAGGAGAAGTAAGCGCTGCGGAGCAAATTGTTGACCCGGCTACCGGGCTTTTAAAACCCCTTTCGTTTACAGATACCACAGCGGAATACGGTGTGATGTACCTATACACCGTTCAGGCGTGGAATGACGACGGTCTCGTCTCTTCGCGCGCCGAACCCGTAGAGGCAACGGCGCGCAGAAACGGGCCTTTTGACCCCATAAAGGGCTTAAGCGGCAGTTTTAAGGACGGCAAGCCCCATATACAATGGAATGCAGCCACAATGCCCAATCTTACGCAAACGAAGTGCCGTGAGACCACGGTAGGGTATATCGTTTACCGTTCGGATACGCAAAACGGAACGTATTACCAAGCAAGCCCATTGCTTTTTGAGACGCAATGGACGGATGAAAGCGCCGATCCTTCCGCTTTCAATTGGTATAAAGTAAAGGTACTCGATACCGGCGGATATTTGAGTGAATTTTCCGATGCCTTGTCCATCCACCGCACTTTCGAGCCAAATCGCGTTACGGTTATCCCACAGCCGATGAAAGCAGCGCCGAAAATCACCATCGAGCAAAACTTCAGCATCCGCGAAGGTGAAATCTTTCAAACGGTTTTCGGCCTTACGGGAACAGAGCCTATCGAGGTGACGGTTGAGGCAACGGACAGACCGGGCAATCCCGTAAGCGGGTTTATAGTAGACGCGGCCTCGCGCACTTTAAGCGGCCCTAACAGCCTGAGCTTAGGCGTGTACAAGGTAACGCTTAAGGCAAAGAACAGTGTGGGCGAGGATGCAGAGGAGTTTCTACTTGAGGTGAAGCAGGCATCAACACTCGTGCCTATCCTTCCGGGCATATCCTTAAATCCGGTGCTGCCGATTATGCCTCTTCCTTCCGTAAGCTTCGTGCCGAACGAGGAGATTAGCGGGGCAAAGCTCCATTTTGACCAAGCAACGTGCATGGGTTTTACGCTAAGCGATGTTGACTTACAGTATGTCGACGAACATGGTGCGTACAATACCTTAAACCCCGCCATGCTCGATATAGGGTATGGAGAACCTGTTCCTGTAAGCATATTGCAGGCGAATTTTGAGAAAAAGGGCAATGCGATTGTTATAAGCTCGGGAACGGTCTATTTAGAGAAACCGTTTGTGCTTCAAAGCATAGGCGTAACGCTTGTAAGTCTCGATCTATCGCCAAATATAAACAAAGCAGCCGTCAGCGGGTATGTGAAAAGCACATTCCAAGACGAAAATCTTGCGGGTGATCTGTTTGCACTTGAATTTAAAGATGCGCTTCTTAAAAACGGGAATATCGTCGTAAAAAGCGGTCTCCCGGATATACGATACAAGCAGTTTACCATCCACGACATCGGAGAATTATGGATCTCTCTCAACATACAAAAAACCGGTTCCAAGGCGTTTATCTCGCTTGTGAACAGCGGCGTTACCATGAAATCACACCTCGAGACGTTAGACAATGAAGGGCTAGAATTTGAGCAGGCAACGCTTTTGACGTTTGATTTAGAAGGAAAAATGAGCGGCATGTTGTACGCTTGGGACGAACAATGCCTGCAGTTACTTGTACCGGGGGGCGCGGCGCTTCGCGTTGAAGCAGCTACCGTTGAATTTATAAATGGCGACGTGAGGCCCGTAGGTACGTTTGTAGGAAAGCTTGTAATTCCTTTTGAAAGGCATGATGTTTATGGGGAGGGGGTACCGGCTGTTTACGCCGACTCACACCCAAATACCAACGAAATGGATGAGCTCGCCGCGGGCAAACCGGTTACCGACCAGCTAAAACCAGTGCTGTATTCCGGGCTTCTTAACTTCGGCGATACGGTGCAGCAAAATGGTTTGCTCATTTTGCCGGATGATTTTAAACTGCAGGATAAATGCGCATCTGTTCCGATTGAACTCCATACCTGGGATGGAGAAGGCTTCCTTATTGAATCAAGCTATATGACACCCGCGCGCGTAACCGAGCGAAGCCTTACGATAGATAAGCAGCGCACACAGGCAATCGTTGTTTCACCGAGTTCAGTTAGGGTGGATCTTGACAGGGACGGCTATTTAGCGAAAAAGGAAAATGCGCAAACACCAAACGAAACAGAGGAAAACTTCTGGGTCGGGCTGGTGGTGGAGGGCGGGACGCTTACTTTACCGCTGGATTTTATAAAATCTAAAGAAGGCAAACCCATAGACTTTGCGCTTGCAGAGGGCGAGCTGATCTATGACCTAAACGGCTTCAATTACCAAACCTATCTGTATAATGATGACGGTGTGCCTGCCGAGTTTGGCGATGCTTTGGGTGGTTTTGACGATGTGCTCGTTTACGACTGCATGCTGGATCTATACGCCAACAAGGTAAACCTCGAAATCAATGCTGAGGTCGCGGTGGATCTGTTTTTGAAAAACCGGGTCAAAGTAAAACTTTATACCAACGAGGAGGACAACGCAGACGGAAAAGCGGGAGAATTCTTGTG